>CAMWRR010000066.1 GCA_947176715.1 uncultured Rikenellaceae bacterium
GCAACCGATAGGTATCGGAAGCTATCACCAGCTCCTCGTCGGTGGTGGCAACAAGCACTTTCACATTGGTGTCGGAGATGATCATATCCTTGCCGAAAGCCTCGTCGTTGGCCTTTTTGTCGATGGATATGCCCATGACATCGAGGCCGCTGCACGATTCGGCGCGCGACTCCTCGTCATGTTCGCCGATGCCGCCGGTGAACACCACCATGTCGACACCGCCCATCTCGGCAGCGAACGCGCCTATGAAGTGCTTGATGCGCAGATTGAACATCTTTAGGGCCAACTGCGCCTTGTCGTTGCCGCTCTTTGCCGCCGCGTTAAGGTCGCGCATGTCGGAGCTTACGCCCGATACGCCTTGCAGACCTCACTTCTTGTTGATGAAGTCGCTCATCTGCTCAGGCGACAGGTGCTCGCGCTCGGCCACGAACGTTATGACGCTGGGGTCTATGGAGCCGCAACGGGTGCCCATCATAAGGCCCGCCACAGGGGTGAAGCCCATAGAGGTATCGAACGACTTGCCGTTGACAATGGCCGTGATAGATGCGCCGTTACCTATGTGGCAGGTTATTATCTTGGAGTTGTTGAGATCTACGCCCGCTATCTTGCACGCCTTGGCCGCCACGTATTTGTGGCTGGTGCCGTGGAAGCCGTAGCGACGTACGCGGTATTTCTCGTAATACTCGTAGGGGATGGGATAGATGAAGTTTTCGCGCGGCATCGTCTGGTGGAACGATGTGTCGAACGCCGTCACCTGCGGAGTGCCGGGCATTATCTTCTCCACCGCCTCAACCCCTTTCATGTTGGCGGGGTTGTGCAGAGGGGCCAGCTCGAAACAGCTCTCTATCTTCTTTTTGACATCGGGGGTAACCACCGCGCTGTCGGCGAAATACTCGCCGCCGTGAGCTACCCTGTGTCCTACCGCATCTATCTGCGAGAGGCTTTCGAGCACGCCGTGCGACTTGTCGACGAGCGCCTCGAGTATCATGTTGATGGCTACGGTGTGGTCGGGTATGGAGGCCGACACCTCGTATTTGTCTTTACCCGAGGGCTTGTGCGTGAGCAGACCCTCTTTCATGCCTATGCGTTCGACGATACCTTTGGCGAGCACCTTGGCGTCGCCCTCGCCTTTCATGTCGAGCACCTGATATTTGGCCGACGAACTGCCGCAATTAAGAACCAATATTATCATATCTCTATCGTCTTTTTATTTGAGACCTTGTGCCTGGCAGGCGGTGATGGCCACCAGATTGACAATATCGCTCACTGAGCATCCGCGAGAGAGGTCGTTGATAGGCGCCGCCATACCCTGAAGCACGGGACCTATCGCCTCGGCGCGGGCCATGCGCTGTACGAGCTTGTAGGCTATGTTACCCACCTCGAGCGTGGGGAATACCAGCACGTTGGCGTGTCCCGCTATCTTGCTGCCGGGGGCCTTCTTCTCGCCTATGGCCGGTATTATGGCCGCGTCGGCCTGAAGCTCGCCGTCTATATCGAGGGTGGGGTCCATCTCTTTGGCCAACTTGGTAGCCGTCACCACCTTGTCGACCATCTCGTGTTTGGCCGACCCTTTGGTCGAGAAGCTGAGCATGGCTATGCGCGGCTCCATGCCTGCAATGACGCGGGTGGTACGGCCGGTCTCTACGGCTATCTGCGCCAGCTCTTCGGCAGTGGGGTTAGGGTGTACGGCACAGTCGGCGAAGACCATGAGGCCGTCGTTGCCGAACTCCTTGGGTACCATCATAAGGAACGCACCCGACACCACGCTTACGCCCGGTTTGGTCTTCACATATTGGAACGCCGGACGCAACACGTCGCCCGTAGCGTTGTTGGCACCGGCCACTTCGCCGTCGGCGTCGCCGGCCTTAATCATCATAACGGCCAGATAGAGCGGGTCGACTATGAGCTTCTCGGCCTGCTCGCGGGTGAGACCCTTGGCACCGCGGATCTGGAGCATAAGCTCTATGTATCGCTCTTTGTCGGGGTTTGATGCCGGGTCTACGATCTTGGCCTTGCCTACGTTGGTAAGGCCGAACTTGGCAGCCTGTGCGGCGATCTTCTCGGGGTTGCCGATAAGGATGATGTCGGCGAGCGATTCGGCGATGCACTGGTCGCCGGCACGCAATGTACGCTCCTCCTCCGCTTCGGGGAGAATGATGCGTTTGAGATCTTTGGCCGCAGCGGCCTTGATCTTTTCTATAAGTTCCATATCTTGACTAAGTTTGATTGTCTGTTTTGCGAAATGCAATGCAAAGTTAAACAAAATATTTCGATACGGAAGCAAAAACCGCCCATAAATATCACACCCCATTAAAAGCCGCCGGCGAGACATGAGTGCCCGTGGGTCTCACGGATACTCCTGTCGTCGCCGGACGCTCTTTTCGTGCGATTCTATCGCGGTACGGTTATCTTCTCCACCGGTTGCTCCTGCACCCTGTCGAGCGGGTATGAGCCGTATTTCACCCGTGAGAAGTCTATGTCGTCAAGATCTATGCACCGTATGGTGTTGTTGTAGGCGGTCTTGTAGTAGACTCTCCGGTTGGTGAGGTCTATGGCCGACGTCCATTGTGTCGCGCTGGGTATGTCCGGCGACTCTCCCTCGGGGTGCTCTATGCCTATGGGTACGTCGAAGGTGTTGAGCAGATGGAAGCATTGCTGTACCGTACCGAACGCCGTGGCCATCTGCGGAGCGGTGGCGCGATAGAACGCGGCCCTGACGAATCGCGACGGCGGTGTATAGTCGCCCGGTATACCGAGGAACCCGGAGTTTCCGCCTATGGGATATAGCTCTATCCCGCTCAGCCTACGCGAGGGGGCATCGCCGGGGAAGAGGTTGACATAGTTTTCGAGATTGGTCAGATGCCACTCGAAGCCGGGAGCGTTGGTGAGCACCCCCACCTTGTTCTCGTAGAAGTGCGGGACTCCCCCCACTATCTCCAATACCGCCTGACGTCCGGAGCTCTCGCCTATGCGCCAATGTATCGCCGCATCTTTCTCGGTACCTACTATACGCACTTTAGATACGGCCTCTTTAACCTCGTCTATGGTGGAGAACTGCGACAGAATCCACTGTGTCAGTTGCATGTCTATCATAGTGCGGTCGTTCTGCGCCGGATCGTACTCTGTGTAGCTTCCGTAACGCGGGAAGAAAAAGAAGCCCGCCGATAATCCCGCCTCGTTGATACCTTCGGCGATGAACTCTTTCATCACTACAGACAATCCGACTATGCCGTACTTTGCCGTGTAGGTCAAACCGTCGGCCCCTGCGGGGGTGTACGATACTAACCGTTCTCCGCGAGGTATCACCACATACTCGCTTTTGAGAACGCCGCGCGCCCACTCTATCGTGCGGGCCTGTACGTATGCGCCGTCACGGGCCGTAAGCGATATGCCGGTGCAGGCTACGGCCTGAAACGTGCCGCCGCATGCCGCCGCGGCGCTTATCAATATGTCTCTTGCTGTCATCTCCTCTTATTTTATATCGTTTTTATCGAATTTTGCCGCCAACAGCTTCTCTATCCGGGATACATCCTCGGCCCGCGCTATCAGCTCTATGCCGAAATCGGAGATGGGATTGTCCGGAAACAACGACGCCGACTCCTCTCCGCGCAACTCGGTCTCCAAACCGAAAGAGTCGAGCAACGATTTTACCACATGGGCCTCGCCCGCACGGGTAAAGCGTCTCACTACTACCAATTTGTTCTCTGACGGTGCCATAACTTTATGATTTGAAGGTGAATATAAAATTGTTTTTAAAGTTGCGAATAATGGGTTACCTTTGCATAAGATAAACCGCACCCTATCATGTGGTGCAGGCCTTACGGGCCTCTGTTTCAGTTATAGCAAATTTGATACCAAAATGTCGCAGTTCGTTCACCTACACGTACATACCCAATACTCTATCCTCGACGGCGCCTCCGACATAAAAGATATAATAGGCCGCGCCAAGGAGTTGGGACAACCGGCCCTCGCCATCACCGACCACGGTAACATGTTCGGGGTGAAGCTGTTCCACGAGGTGGCGAACAAGGAGGGCATCAAGCCCATCCTTGGCTCGGAGGTATACGTGGCGCGCAACAGCCGTCACGACCACAGCGGACGCGAGAACCTCTCAGGCTACCACCTCATATTGTTGGCCAAGAATCTCACCGGTTATCACAACCTTGCCCGTCTGGCCTCCTACGCCTACACGGAGGGCTTCTACGGCAAGCCGCGTGTCGACTTCGAGTTGCTCGAAAAATACAACGAGGGTATCATCTGTTGCTCGGCGTGTCTTGGCGGCCACATCCCGCAGGCCATAATTAAGGGCGACATGGCGGAGGCCGAGGAACATGTGAAGCACTTCAAGAGCATCTACGGCGACGACTTCTATCTGGAACTCCAACTACACCCATCCGGCAATCCGCGCATAGACGAGAATGTCTACGAGAATCAGAAGATTGTCAACCGCGAGATTCTGAAGCTGGCCGCCCAATACGGTGTAAAATACATCGCCTCCAACGACGTGCACTTCGTACGTGCGGAGGATGCCGAGGCCCACGACCACCTCATCTGCCTCAACACGGGCGCCGACCTCGACGACCCCAACCGTATGCGTTACACCCGTCAGGAGTATCTCAAAAGCTACGACGAGATGGCGGCCCTCTTCCCCGACAATCCGGAGGCCCTCGCCACCACCGTGGAGATAGCCGACAAGGTGGAGACATACAGCCTGTCGCATAAGGCCTTCATGCCCAACTTCCCGTTGCCTGACGATTTCGTCATAAATCTGGAGCAACTTAAAACCGTATACAAGAACAGCTTCGCCAACACCCTGTCCGCCATCAAGGACGAGGAGCTTAAAGAGCGTCTCGGTACCGGTATGGAGCGCATAAACAGTGCGATAGAGGCCTGCGGGTCGATAGAGGAGGTTGACGCCGTGTCGCAGGCCGATTACGTCGATGAGGCGTTCGATGCCGAGGTCAAGCTCACCACGGCCAAGCAGTTCACCTATCTTTATCACCTTGCCTACGAGGGGGCGCATAAACGTTGGGGCGACGATCTGCCCGAGTCGACGGTAGAGAGGCTCGAATTCGAGCTGTCGACCATAGAGAGAATGGGTTTCCCGGGCTACTTCCTGATAGTGTGGGACTTCATACGCGCCGCTCGCGACATGGGAGTAGCCGTGGGTCCGGGCCGTGGGTCGGCGGCGGGTTCTGCGGTGGCTTACTGTCTTACCATCACCAATATAGACCCTATCAAATACGACCTCCTATTCGAGCGTTTCCTCAACCCCGAGCGTATCTCCATGCCCGATGTCGATATAGACTTCGACGAGGACGGCCGCGAGGATGTGATGAAATACGTGGTGGGCAAATACGGCGCCCAGCGCGTGGCCCACATCATCACGTTCGGTACTATGGCCGCCAAGATGGCCATACGCGACGTGGCTCGCGTGCAGAAGTTGCCACTGCCCGACGCCGACCGTCTGGCCAAGATGGTGCCGGAGCGTCCGGGCGTCAAGCTCAAAGACGCCTTCAAGGAGGTGCCGGAGCTGAACGCCGAGAGGGAAAGCTCCAATACCTTGGTGCGCAATACGTTGCATCTGGCGGAGAAGTTGGAGGGTGCGGTGCGTCAGACGGGCGTGCACGCCTGCGGCATCATCATAGCCAAAGAGGATTTGGAGAACTACATACCCATATCCACCAACAAGGATGCGGCCCTCTTCGTGGTGCAGTACGACGGCCATTTCGTGGAGGACGTGGGACTTCTCAAGATGGACTTCCTCGGGCTCAAGACCCTCTCCATAATAAAGGATGCCATAGACAACATAGAGCTGTCGCGCGGCATAAAGGTAGACATCGACAACATACCTCTCGACGACGCCGAGACATTCGCGTTATATAGCCGCGGCGACACCACCGGTCTGTTCCAGTTCGAGTCGCCGGGCATGAAGAAATATCTGCGCGAGTTGCAGCCCAACCGTTTCGAGGACCTCATAGCCATGAACGCCCTCTACCGTCCGGGTCCCTTGGAGTATATCCCCAACTTCATAGCCCGCAAGCACGGACGCGAGCCTATCAGCTACGACCTGGCCGACATGGAGGAGTATCTGCACGACACCTACGGCGTCACAGTCTATCAGGAGCAGGTGATGCTTCTGTCGCAGAAGCTGGCCGGCTTCACAAAGGGTCAGGCCGACACTCTGCGTAAGGCTATGGGTAAGAAGCAACGCGCCGTTCTGGACAAGATGAAGGGCGACTTCATAGGCGGAGCCACCCAGCGGGGACACGACCCCAAGATATGCGAGAAGATATGGACCGACTGGGAGGCATTCGCATCGTACGCGTTCAACAAGTCGCACGCAACATGCTATGCCTACGTGTCGTATCAGACGGCATACCTCAAGGCCCACTACCCCGCCGAGTTCATGGCCGCGCTGTTGAGCCGCAACCTCTCAGACATTAAGAAGATCAGCTTCTTCATGGACGAGTGCCGTCGCATAGGCGCACCCGTCAAGGGTCCGGACGTAAACCGAAGTATGTCGCGCTTCTCGGTCGACAGCGAGGGCAATATACGTTTCGGTCTGGCCGCCATCAAGGGTGTCGGCGAGGCGGCGGTGCTCAATATAATAGAGGAGCGCAAGGAGAGGGGGCCCTACAAGGATATGTTCGACTTCGTGGAGCGTGTCAACCTCACGGCCATGAACCGCAAGACCTTCGAGTCGCTCGCTATGGCCGGAGCGTTCGACTCCATGACCGACTTCCACCGCAGCCGCTTTTTCAGCACCGACCCGGCCAAAGGCACCTATATAGAGATGCTGTTGCGCTACGGAAGCACCTATCAGGCGGGCAAGTCTCAGTCCGGAGGCTCTCTCTTCGGCGACATAATGGAGGCGGTGGAGATACAGAAGCCGCAGTTGCCCGTAGGCGAGGAGTGGGGGCAGTTGCAGACCCTCACCAAGGAGCGCGAGCTGGTAGGCATATATCTCTCGGCCCATCCGCTCGACAACCACAAGGTGTTGATAGACAAGCTCTGCACCAACACTATGGACAAGCTCTCCGACACCGAGTCGATGAAAGGCCGCGAGTTCGTGGTGGCGGGCATGGTCACCGATGTAACCCACGCCACCACCAAGAAGGGCGACCCCTACGGACGTTTCACGGTGGAGGATTTCGCCGGGTCGTACGAGTTCGTCCTGTTCCGTGGCGACTACGAGGCTTTCCGCCCCTTTATGTACAAGGATTACCAGCTCATGATACGCGGCAAGTTCATACAGAGTTACGACGGTGAAGAGTTCACCCCCAAGATAACGTCGGTAATGACCCTACGCGAGGCGCACGAGAAGCTGATAAAGGAGCTGACGGTAAACATGGATATATCGGAGGTGACACCCGAGACTATCGGCGAGCTAAGGAGTCTGTTCGCCGAGAACACCGGCAACGCCAACCTCAAGATAAAGGTGTTCGACCAGTCGGCCGGCGTGGTGTTGCCGATGGTCTCGCGCAATATCAAGGTGGATGTCACCACCGCCGTGGCCGACTATTTCGACAAGCGCGGCATGAGGTACGATTTAAGGTAGACGGGCGGCCGGCTCGTGGAGTATGAAACCGAAGAGTTTGAGCGATCTCTCTTTAGAGGAGTTGTGGCAGCTGTTCCCGATCGTTCTTGTTCCCCACCGTGATTGTTGGGCGGACTGGTATGAAGAAGAGGCGGAACTGTTGCGAAAGGAGCTTCCGCATGCACGTATCAGCCATATAGGCAGCACCGCCATCGAGGCTATCCGGGCGAAACCTACCGTAGACATACTCGTGGAGGTGACGGAAAGCGGACCGCTCGAACCTTTAAAAGGTGTCATGGAGAGATGCGGTTATATCTGCATGGCGGAGAGCCATGGTCGTATCGACTTCAATAAGGGCTATACCTTACAGGGTTTTGCCGAACGGGTATTTCACCTGCACCTGCGCAGGGCGGGAGATAACGACGAGCTCTATTTCAGAGACTTCCTCAGGTCCGATGTGGCCGTAGCCAAAGAGTATGAACGGCTTAAACTCGATTTACAGAAGCGTTACAAGCACGACAGAGATGCCTACACCCGCAACAAAGGCGATTTCGTAAAGCGTTACACCGAGATAGGCAGACGGCTTTTCGCAGGAAGATACGATAAATAGCCGGTATGATTTTTGACAGTATATCCTGTGTGCTTTTGCAAAGTATTGATATGTAGTGATATGTGTAAATAGCGTTGTAATTTGTTTTGTTTTCGGCTATAATTGCGTATCTTTACCTCGCAAATGACACGAAACGTATAAAAATTAAAATATTATTTTGTTATGGCATTGGAAATTACTTCTCAGAACTACAAAGAGCTTATCGAATCGGGCAAACCCGTAGTCATCGACTTTTGGGCCGAATGGTGCGGTCCCTGCCGCATGGTGTCTCCCATCATAGATGAGTTGGCACAGGAGTTCGACGGTCAGGTGGTTATCGGCAAATGCGACGTCGACAACAACGACGAGGTATCTGCCGAGTTCAGAGTGCGTAACATCCCTACCATCCTGTTCTTCAAAGGCGGTGAGGTGGTTGACAAGCAGGTAGGCGCCACCACCAAAGACGCATTGACGGCAAAGGTCAAGGCGTTGCTTTAGCATACCTGTCTGAAATTCAAGAATGGTTCGGATACCTTACAGCAAGGCATCCGGGCCATTTTGTCATTGAGACGGGCGATTCACTCGGATGATGCGATGAAAATATTAATAGACAGGAATATACCCTTTATAAAAGGTCTCTTTGAGCCGTACGCCGCAGTGGAGTATCTGCCGGGGGGCGACATAACCCCGCACGAGACGGCGGATGCCGACATTCTTATAATAAGGACGCGTACACGGTGCGACCGGTCGTTGCTCAATGGTAGCAGAGTAAGAATGATAGCCACCGCCACAATAGGGTTCGACCATATCGACACCGACTATTGCGCCGCTCGAGGCATAAAGGTGGCTCGGGCCGCAGGCTGCAACGCCTACGGGGTGGTTCAGTACGTGACGGCTGCGCTGGCACGCATGGGGTTAGCTCCCGGCAGTAGCGTGGCGGTGGTGGGTGCAGGCTCGGTGGGCTGTCTCTTATACACAGATGACGCTGCCGACGATAAGGCG
>CAMWRR010000067.1 GCA_947176715.1 uncultured Rikenellaceae bacterium
GGCCTAGGTGGAGGAGCGCATAGTGAAACCCACCGTAGAGGGGTTGCGTGCCGAGAACATAACGTATAAAGGCTTCATTTTCATAGGGCTTATGAACGTAGACGGCGACCCTTACGTGATAGAATACAACGTACGCATGGGCGACCCCGAGACGGAGGTGGTCATGCCGCGCATAGATAGCGACATAATAGACCTCTTCGAGGGTATAGTCTACGACACGCTCAAAGAGAAGGAGCTGAAGGTGTCACCCAAGACGGCGGTAACGGTAATGACCGTCTCGGGAGGCTACCCCGGCGACTACGAGAAGGGCAAGGTGATAGAGGGGCTGCAGGGCGTAGGCGGACGGAGCATACTGTTCCACGCCGGTACAGCACAGAACGGCGGCGACACGGTAACATCCGGAGGGCGTGTCATATCGGTGACCTCTCTCGGCGACAGCATAGAAGAGGCGGCGGCCAAATCGTACGACACCGTAAAGAGCTTCTCATTCGAGGGAATGAACTACCGTAGCGACATAGGCAAAGATCTCATGTCATCGGCCGGGCCGGTCAAAAAGACGACCAAGAGCGCACCGCGCAAGAGTGCCGCCGCCAAGACGGTGAAAGGCACCTCGGCACGAGGCAAGAAGAAAACGGAATAGATTTCAGGCCTACTGAAAAGGGCTGACGAATTTTAATAACATTTGTTATGGGATTTTAATTTGTTTCTCTCCTAAGTTGGCGCAAGCTCTCAAAGACGGGGCCAAAATCAAATGGATTTGTCTCTGTTACGGAATAAATAACCGGTGTATCATATTTATTCGTTACCATAACCCCCACACCCTCGGGCGAAAATGAAATCGGACCTGACCAAACATACGCTTCTTCAGACGGTGGTCTTATTCTTCGCTTTGGCGGCGGTGTTTCTGTCCGGCAGTTCCGTGGTGACGCACGAACCCGCAGATCTGACGGGCTATACTCCGCTCATGGTGTCGATAGTGTCTCTTGCAGATACCGTCCCGTGGCTGACTATGGGGCTGTCGTTGGCTCTTGTCACGGTCAACGCCTTTTTTCTGACACGCATAACGGTACGGTTTCTCTCTTTCTCCGACAAGAACTACACCTCCTCGCTTATATATCTGATATTGTGCGCCGTAACATCGTCGCTCACGGGAGGGTTCGCCGTGCAGAGCATAGTGTTTCTCACGCTCGTATCCGTCGAGACGATATTCCTGTTCAACAAACGCGACGACATAGTGCGTCAGATGTTCCTGTCGGCGGCCTACACGGGCATAGCGTCGATATTGTTCGTGCCGTCGGTGGTAGTATTCGCCGCCATGATAACGCATCTGCTGATATACAGAACGATAAACCTAAAGGGGTTGCTGGCAGGATTCACAGGATTGGCACTGCCACTGTTTCTCTATTGCTATGTCACGTGGGTGGCCGGAGGGGCCTTTACGGCTCCGTTGGATAACATCCGCAACATATTCGACGACATATTCTTACGCCGGTCGCTCAACATATTCGAGCTGACGGTGCCGCAGTACATATTCATAGCCTTGGTCACAGGCATATCGGTCTACGGCTTCATACGCATGGCCATGTCGGTAAACCGCGCAAACACACTGACTGTAAGGTCGTACGTCTATTTCGTATGTCTGCTGATAGTGTTGTCGCTCGCATTGGCCTTGGCCTACAACACCCACGACACGCTGTTGCCTATGATGGCCGTGCCGCTCTCGGTGGTAATATCTATGTTGTTCAGACAAGCCCCGAATCTATACGTGAAAAACGCTATCGCATTGGTGTTTTTGGTGTTGGCGTTGATATTGTAGCGTAAGGAAAATTCCCATATCCACTGCGAGGATGGACTTATATTCCCCGGCTTTGTCCTTACTATTCCGATACGTCACCCTAAAGAGGAGCCGCACCGGGTGTGGCGGCAGAGAGATACAATTATCCGTTTTAGGCGAATAACGCCTATAGCTTAGCTACTCTCTCCCTTGCGGGCCTCCGTGTTGTATGTGTAAGGATAATTTTCCGCCCACCTCGAGGTGCAAGATGCGCCCACCTGAACATCCCCGACATCACTCAGTATCGAGAACCCCCGCCCGCCGCGAGGTGTGCGACCCGTGAGGCTCTATATTCTTCTTGTCGGTGTCGTCTCTCCGTTCGGGTGCGTCGGGTCTCAGCACGGACTCAATCTCGTCGAGCGTGTAGGCGTCGTCTAAGGTGTAGGCTCCGGAACGGGTACGACGCAACGAGGTGAGATGCGCGCCGCTCTCCAAGGCCATCCCCAAGTCGCGGGCGAAAGAGCGTATGTAGGTGCCTTTGGAGCACACTATATCCACCGTCACGTCCGGCAGGTCCATATCCACCGCTTCGGCCGACACTACGGTTATACGCACGGGCTTCATCTCCACCTCCTCGCCCTCGCGGGCATAGTCGTAGGCACGTCGGCCCGCTATCTGTTTGGCCGAGAATACGGGCGGTATCTGCTCCTGCTCTCCCGTCATGGAGGCGAGGGCCTCGCGTACGGCACTCTCGGTGATATGGTCGGTAGGATAGGTGGCATCCACCGGGTGTTCGAGGTCGAAGCTGGCAGTGGTGGCACCCAGACGTATGCCGGCCACATACTCCTTCTCCTCGGCCTGCAAGGCGTCGGCCTGCTTGGTGGCGCGGCCTATGCACACCACCAGCACCCCCGTAGCCAAGGGGTCGAGCGTGCCGGCATGGCCCACCTTTATCTTACGGTAACCGGCCGAACGGAGCAGATAGCGTATCTTGCGCACCACATCCGAAGATGTCCATCCGTAGGGCTTGTCGACGGTAAGGACATAGCCCTCGGTGAGATCTCTATCGAGCGAAAAATCTTTCATAACCTATTGACACAATGACCACACCACTACCGCCGTGCCCGCCACGAAGCAATAGAGGGCGAACCACCCGAGCCCCCCTCTGTTGACAATGCGTATCATTAGCTTGCAGGCGGCCATACCGACCAGAAACGACGACAGGAATCCGCCTACGAGCACCCCGGCAGAGAGACCTTCGCCGCCGAGATCGCCGCCTATGAGGTCGAGCAAATTCATGCCTATTATGGGTATCAGCACCATAAGGAACGAGAATCGCGATACCTCCTCGCGTCTGTCGCCCAACAGAAGGCCTGTCGATATTGTAGTGCCCGAACGCGAAAGCCCCGGCAACACCGCCACCGCCTGACCTATGCCTATGATGAAGGCGTCGCGGTAGCTTATGGCACGCCCCTCGGAACGTCTACGCGAGGCGAACAGCAACAGGAGCGCCGTTATGAGCAACATGCACCCTACGAACAACAGCCCCCCGCCGAAAAACCCCTCTATGGCATCCTTGAAGAATAGCCCCACTATAAGTATGGGTATGAGCGACACCCCTATCTTCAACATATATTCCGTCTCGGGGTTCATCTCGAAGCGGAACACACCGCGCAGAAGCCTCCATATCTGGCGACGGAACACCACTATGGTGCTAAGGACCGTCCCCCCGTGGAGCACTATCGAAAAGGCGAGGTTATCCTCGCTCTCCACGTCGAGAATGTGGCTCAGTATCTCCAGATGGCCGCTGCTGCTCACGGGCAGAAACTCGGTCAACCCTTGGAGAATGCCGAGCAATATGGCGTCTATAAGTGACATGTCTAACTGTTTTTAGGGCGTTTCATTATGGCGTAGCCGATGAATACGAATCCGCCTATCACCACTATGGGGGCGAGGGTTATGCGTCTGAAGCTGAAGAGCTCGTCGCCGGTGAAGATATTGGCAGGGTCGGGACTGCCGCCGCCGCTCATGAGCACAAAACCGACTATTATCACGGCCAGACCTATCAGAACCAACATGTAATTCTTCTTGGTGAAGGCCATATTGGCCTCTTTCTCGGGCGACAGTGCGCCTCTTTTATCGGTACTCTTTTTCATATTGTCAATATACGTATAGCGAACTGTTGTCGATGTTAAGGTAACGGCGCAACGCCAATGCCGTGGAGACCAGACATATAATAACCCCCACCGCCATCACCGAGCCGTAAAGCAGGGCCAGCATACGCAGATCCTCCATAGAGAAAGGCAACTCGGGCGAAAGATGGTCCACCGCCATTATGACGGCCGTGAGCAGCACCCATGCCGTAACGCCCGCCGACAACCCCTGATAGAGAGCCTCGCGCATGAAAGGAGCGCGTATGAACCCGTCGGTGGCTCCCACAAGACGCATCGTCTTGATAAGGAAGCGTTTGCTGTGCACCACCATGCGCACGGTGTTGCCTATCAATATAACGCTCACCACCAGCAACGCGAGCATAAAGGAGGCTGCTATTATACGCCCCTTGTAGACGTTGCGGCTGACCTGTTCGAGCAGATCGCCCCGGCACAGCACCTCGCTGACACCCTCGTATCCGCCCAACACCGACGCCACTTTCGACGGCTCCACGGGATTTTCGTAATCGTCCAAGAGGTAAACCTCGAACGAGGCGGGGAGTGGGTTATCGTCGAGGAACACACGCAAGTCCTCGCCGGCATAGGCACGGAAATCAGCCGCCGCCTGCTCCTTGGTGGTGTACTCCACCTTGGCTACACCGTCGGTGGCGGCTATCCTGTCGCGCAGGGCCTTCGTCTTATCGTCGCCGAGCCCCTCTTTCACGAGCAGGGTTATGCACATGTCGCCCATGAGCCTCTCCGATGCCCGGGCTATGTTGATGACGGTGTAGGCTATGATTCCCAAAAGGAAGAGTATCATCGACACGCTCAACGTCGATATGTAATATGCGCTCTTTGCCGATCTTGCCATATCCTTATGCCTTTTGACCGTAAGACCTCCTCGCACGAAGCGCACACAACGCCAGCGATAACACCGTCCCGAGCAGTATCGCCGCCGAGCAGGCCGCCGTTATACCCCTGAGCAGACCGAAGTGCGGAGCGGCGAACGAGAACACTATCTCGTGCTCCCCGGCAGGCACCTCAAGGGCGCGGAGTATATAGTCGGCACGTATTACCGGCACCTCGGCACCGTCGATGGTGGCCCGCCAGCCTCTCGGGTAGTATATCTCCGAGAAGACCGCCAATGCGTCGGAGGGTGTCTCGGCCTTGTATGTCAATATGTTGGCTCGCCAGTCGGTAAGCTCTACGGTGGCCGACGAATCGGCGTGCAGCTGCGGAGTATCCGCCATGAAGCGTCTGTCCACCACCGCCGTAACGGCAGGGTCTATCGCGGCTATGGCATCCAGCTCCTCGTCGGCGCCGTCGGCCACGACCACCTCCCTGACGAACCACGCGTTACCCAAAGCGCCGTCGTTGTAACGCGCCTCGGGCTCGCCGTTCTCGCCACGCTGTATGAAATATTTCGTGTTGAGCATGTCGAAGCCTTTGAGGTCGCCGCCTGTGAGGTATCTGTCGGCGAACTCCTGATAACGGCGCAGCTTGGCCGCATGATAGCCGCCTACCGACTTGTGGTGATAGGAGGCGGTGGCGTCGGCAAAGGTGCTTACAGTGAGGTTGGCTACACGGAAGTCGGGGTCGGGGTCGGACATTATGATGCGGTCTGCCTCGGTAGGCGTTACCCCCACGGCCTCCTTGCGGGCCACGAACTTGTCGTAGTCGAGATACCTTTTGTCTACCGGCACCATGTCCGAAAGCACAAGCACAGAGAGCACAGTGGCCGCAACGCCCGCCGACACCCTGCCCCTGTAAAGCATCGAGACGAGAGCCGCCGTAAGCATCACGAAGACCAACGAGCGGAAAGCGTCCGACCTCATGAGCGAGGCCCTCTCGTCGCGCATGGCAGCCAGTATGTCGTCCGGCAACCCCATTGCGGTGTCGTACTCACCCGAAAAGTCGAACAGGGCGCCGCCCACCGTCAGGAACAACAACGCTATGCCGCCGGTTACAAAGAGGCTGTATCTTATTGCCTTGCCTACCCTTACGCGAGCCTCGGCACCGTCGGCATCCATAACCTCGCGCATTCCGAGCATGGCCAGCAGAGGCACGCTCCATTGCGCTATCACGAGTATCATCGACACCGTGCGGAACTTGTCGTACGCGGGCACGTAATCGATGAAAAGGTCGGTCAGCCACATGAAATTCCTACCCCACGCCAGCATCACGGCCAGAAGCGTCACTCCAGCGAGCCACCATTTGACACTGCCTCTGAGCAGAAACAGACCCATGACGGCGAGGAATATCATCACCGCGCCTATATACACGGGGCCCGAGGTCATCGGTTGGGGCCCCCAATAGCCGGGCAGATGTGCGGCCAACGAGGTGGCGTTATATGGCTTCAACGCCTCGGCCACCTTGCCGTCGTCGCTGAAACCGCCGCTGCTCGTGCCGCCCATAAGGTTAGGTATCAGCAGATTGAACGTCTCGGCCTTGCCGTAGCTCCATGCCGTGATATAGTCTCGGTCGAGCCCGTCGGTGCGATTGTCTCTCCCGGCATCGTCGCCCTTCAGCTCGGAGGCCGAGCGGGTCGACTCTCTGGAGTAGTCGTTTATGTAGTATAGCTGCACTATGTTGGAGCCGACGGCCAGCACGCCCGCCGCGAGCAACACTGCCGTGCTTACGGCGAACTTCTTAATAGTCTTGCTCTTGATTGCGTCGTAGAGCATGGCCGCGACCAGACCCGCCAACACGAAGAGGAAGTAATAGCTTATCTGCGGATGCGAACAGCTTATCTCTATCGACCCGAAGAATGCGGCCAGCGACGCCCCTAACCACAGATTGCGTCTGTAGGCCAGAAAGACCGCCCCCACCATAGGCGCCGCCCACGCCATCGCCATCAGCTTGGTGATGTGTCCCGCCTCGAAAATGATAATGAAGTAGGAGGAGAGACCGTAGGCCAACGACCCGGCTATGGCCATCCACGGGTCTATCCCGAAGATGAGCAACATGAGGTAGAAGCCGGCCATGAGCACGAAATAGAACCCGGCAGGCTTGCCGAGAAAGTAGAACATGTCGCCGGTGTGCTTGACCAGACGCCCCTCGTAGTTCATGTCTATGAGGTAGGCGGGCATACCCGAGAACATGTTGGGTGCCCATTGCGGGTGTTCGCCGTAGGCCTCCTTGTGGGCCTCTATGCCCCCTTTCATGCCTTGAGCCTGTATCTCGTCGCCCTGACGAACGACGCGACCCTCGTATTGCGGTGCGAAATAGACCATCGACACGATGGCGAAAACCGCCAAAGCGACTATATGCGGCAGAGCTTTTCTGAACATAGCCATATTTTTACGTGACAGCCGGGACCGTAACAGACCGCCGGTTTCGATTATCTTTGCAAAGATAGCAAATAAGCCGAGAACAAAAGCAAATGATGTCCTGATTTTGCCGAACGACAGGGGTTGAGGCATACTACGGACTCTTCTGGCGGCGGAACACCTGAGCCGGAATACGATATCGTGGCATAACCGAACGGAGGTCCTCCCGTCCGGCACTGTCTCCAGCAGGCCCGGATACGCGCTCCGCATCACTTTGTCCATACAGATTATAATGATATGTGTGATTAGATCTATCCCCGACCCGCATCAATAAATATCTCCCGGAATTATATCTATGCGGCATATTCGTTATCTTTGCGGAATACGGGTCTGTCCGAACACTGCCATGAACACCGACGAATTGCTTCTGGAATACCAAGCCTATCTGATGTTGGAGAAACGTCTGTCGGCCAACACTATCGAGGCATACATGCGCGATGTGAGGGCTTTTCGCGACCATGTGGCCGAAGAGTGCGGTGTTTTCGACCCTACCGTTATCACCTACAAGGAGATAGAGGATTTCATCGCAGATCTATCCCGGACTGGAGCCGGGAGCCGTTCGGTGGCACGCACCATAAGCGGGATCAAGAGCTTCTTCGGCTGGCTATATCTATACGACAAAATAGAGAATCTGCCCACAGAGCTGGTGGAGTCGCCCAAGATAGGCCGCAAGATTCCCGACTGTCTAACAGAGAACGAGGTGGAGCGGATGTTCGCGGCCATCGACCTGTCGCTCGAAGAGGGACATCGCAACAGAGCCATGCTGGAGGTTATGTACAGCTGCGGACTACGTGTAAGCGAGGTGGTGTCGTTGCGTATAACCGACCTTTTCTTCGACGACGGCTATCTGCGCGTAATAGGCAAGGGCGACAAGGAGCGTCTCGTGCCGGTATCGGACGAACTGATAAAACAGGTGGCCATCTATCGCCAGATACGCGCCTCGATACATGTGGAGAGCCGCTACGCCGACTATCTTTTCCTAAGCAGACGGGGCCGACCGCTCAGCCGCGTGATGGTATTCAACATAGTAAAACGTACCGCCGCCGATGCAGGTATAACCAAAACGGTAAGTCCGCACACCCTGCGCCACACCTTCGCCACACAACTGGTCAAAGGCGGCGCCGACATAAGACTCGTGCAACAGATGCTCGGACACAGCAGCATTATGACTACCGAGATATACACCCACCTCGATATCCGCCACAAACAGGAGACCTTAGAGCAATTCCACCCGTTAGGCCAAAAGACACACATTTAAACGGCACCGAACAACGGATGTTATTAGTAGTAAGTACTTTGCGAGGGAGGAGATACTTCTCGCGGGGGATACTACTTGTAGCGTACACTCCTTGCGGCGAGTGTATCTGTCGGTAAACAGGTAGGGATTTTTAGTTTCGTTTAGGTAGGGACATGCGGAATTTGTGGTTGGCACCCTCGCTAACGTATGGACATAGTAAAACGGTAAATGTTCAATGCCTCTCGCTATGTTTGTGGGAGGGAAAACGTAAAGTGCTCAACGTCACTCCTCGCACCTTAATATAAGGTCGTAATTATAGAGTAACCAAATCGAAAACCAACAAACCCAAAAGCCAATATAAGGAGTGACACGTTGAGTATTTTCACTTTTAAGTGAATATGCCTGACGTCGCAGGGACGGAGCCTGCGGGGGAC
>CAMWRR010000068.1 GCA_947176715.1 uncultured Rikenellaceae bacterium
TATTTACGCCGTCCAATACCGCACGCAGAAAGTTCATCTGATAGGTGGTAAGGCTCTCGGTCTGCTTCTCGAACAGAGGGGTGTTTTGGTCGAGAATATCACGGCAGGCTTCGTCTAAATCCTGTTCCGTGGCGTTATGGTCGGTATGGACCCATACCAGCCATGCCAACTGTTGTACGTATGATGAGTGGTTGTCTACGACGGTGCATATCCTGCGTGCCAGCTCCTCGGATATCCGTTTGCCTGTGGCCTTGAACCGTCCGCAGATGTATTCTATCCAGTCGGGAGTAGATATTTTGGGCAGATATATGGTATCGCCGAATTTATAGAACGGCAGGCTCCTCTTTTCGAACAATTCGTTCATAAGATGTTGCTTGCTGCCGAATAGGCAATACGACACCGACTTCTGTAACTGCCATACGGCCCGCAGACGCTTCTGAAAGGTCTTGGAATCGTCGAATTCGGCTATTTGCTGAAATTCGTCGATACATATAACTATGTCGCACCCTTTCTTTTGAGCGATTTTTTCGGGGAGTTGCAGAATATCTTCTATATCGTCGTCCTTGGGGTTCAATTCTAACGATATGGAGAACTTGGACGAGGGGTCCGGACTGAATGAAATAGACGGAGTGATACGCGAAAGAAAAGATTTTATGTCGTCGAGCCATTCGTATGGTTTCGATGAAGTCTGTTTGAGTACTGCCGAAGCGAACGCATTGTAGAATTCATTGTCGTTACGGCAAGAGAATATGTCGAGGTACACCACTTTAAGTTTTTCCGACCGGGCCATGTCGCACACTTTTCGTACCAATGAGGTCTTTCCTATACGTCTCGGAGAGATTAGCACGGTGTTGATGCCGTGCCGGAAGTTCAATAACAGACGCTCGGTCTCTTCGGTCCTGTCTGTAAAATTATCGCCGGAGGTCGCTATTCCGAATGTGAATGGCTTGTCGTTCATAATAGTGCTATTGTTACGACAAAGTTAAGTAATAAGTTTGTTACTAACAACATTATTACTAACAATGTTATTACTTTTTCGTACGTTTTCGGTCAGGCCCTGCATTCGTAAAACGACATCCCCGCAGAAAGCGATATTCTGCGGGGATGCCTTAAATGCCGTATCTGTTAAAGATATTTCTTGAGCGTGAATCCGAAAGTGGTCCCTTTGCCGAGCTCGCTACGCACCACGATATTTTCGCCGTGGGCCTCCACTATGTGTTTCACTATCGCCAATCCGAGTCCGGTGCCGCCGTTCTCCTGCGAGTGTATGGTGTCGGCGCGGAAGAAACGCTCGAAGACGCGCGGCAGGTTCTCTTTGGATATGCCTATGCCGTTGTCGGTGATCTCCACCATCACCTTGTCGAACATGTCTATGAACTTGACTGTGGTGGAACCCCCTTTGCGTCCGTATTTTATGGAGTTCGACATCAGGTTGACGAAGACCTGCTCCATGCGTCTGCGGTCGGCGAATACGTATATGGGAAGCTCGCCGTCCACCTTTATGGATATGCCGTTCTCGTTCTCCTGCATGTTGAAGCTGTCGGCGGTCTCCTGAGCCAGCGCCACTATGTCGAACTGTTCGCGTTCGAGGTTCATCACCTTCATCTCGAGTTTGGAGATCTCTTCGAGGTCGTGCACTATGGCTATGAGGCGGTCTATGTTTTTGTTGGCCTTTTCGAGGTATCTGATGTTGGTCCCGGGGTCTGCGGCACCGCTCTCCAGCAGGGTTATGACATAGCCTTGCAGGGTGAAAAGCGGGGTCTTGAGCTCGTGCGACACATTGCCGAGAAACTCCTTGCGGTAGTTCTCCATATCTTTGAGGCGGTCTATCTCGGCGGCTTTCTTGCCCGCCCACTCGGCCATATCCATACCCGCATCGCTGATGATGTCGTTACCCTCGAAGTGGCCCGCCAGCTCGTTTACGCTCAGGTCGCGCTCGAGCATCAGCTGGTATATGGGCTTGATGCGGTAGAGCACGAAACGCCATATTATATATCGCGACACCATATATGTCACGAATCCTGTCATGACGGCCGCCGATACGGCCACGAGCCAGTCGCCCCCTCCGAAGAAGAATATCATGCCCAAAGAGAATAGGGCCGCCACCGCGCATATCAGCAACGAGGCGAAATTCATCGATTTGACCTTTACCGACATGGCTGGTAGTTTTTCATAAGTTTGGTTATATACTTGCCTATGATGTCGAACTCTATGTTGACGACGGTTCCGGGAACGAAATTGTGGAAGTTGGTGTGCTCCCATGTGTAGGGTATTATGGCCACCTCGAAGCCGTTGTCGCGCGAGTTGACCACGGTGAGGCTCACGCCGTTGACGGCCACCGACCCCTTCTCGACGGTGATGCGCCCCTCTCCCGGCTCATACTCGAAACGGTATATGTGGCTGCCGTCGGCCTCGCGCACCTCCACGCACCGTGCCGTCATGTCTACATGCCCCTGCACTATGTGGCCGTCCAACAGGGCGTCGGGGCGCATGCTGCGCTCTATGTTGACCTCGTCGCCCACCTTGAGCAGCCCCAAGTTGCTCTTCTGCAGCGTCTCGTCTATGGCCGTCACGGTGTAATGTCCCTCGTTCAGCTCCACCACCGTGAGGCATACGCCGTTGTGGGCTATACTCTGGTCTATCTTCAGCTCCCCGGCTACAGGCGAGGCGAGCGTTATGTGGAGGTTACCCCCCTCTTTGCGCAAGGCGGCTACCTTGGCCACCGATTCGATTATTCCTGAAAACATGATTATATCGTTTTTTATTTGTCGTACGGTTACTGTACTATGTAATCCTTTTTGCGCCTGCGGTACGCGAAAAAGTAGAGTAGCGACAGGAGGAACACCCCGGTAGAGGCACGGCCCGTTATGTCGCCGTAGCGCGTGAATAGGGTCATACTGTCGTTGAGGGTGAGCTCTCCGGATAGGATGCGCTCCTCGTCCCACTCCGTATGCGCCGTTATGTCGCCGCGTTCGTTGATAAGGGCGCTTATGCCGGTGTTGGCCGAGCGGCCTATCGAACGGCGCGTCTCTATGGCCCGCAGCTTGGAGAAGCGCAGGTGCTGACGGTAGCCGGGGGTGTCGCCCCACCATCCGTCGTTGGTTATCACGAACATCACCTTGGCACCTTTGCTTACGAACGACGCGAAATATTCGCCGTAGACCGACTCGTAGCATATTGCGCATCCGGCATCGAGTCCCCGGTTGTCGAAACATGCGCTCTCCTCTTGTGTGGCCAGCACCCCCGAGATGCCGCCGAGGTCTACCGACAGGCTGTTGAGAAAGGCGAAATATTCGTGATAGGGTATCATCTCCACGCCTATCACCAGTTTCGACTTGTGATAGAGCTGCAGAATATCGGTGGTGTCGATGCAGAGTGCCGAGTTGTAGGCGTCCCACCAGTAGTCGCGGCCCGGAAGCGTGCGTGCCGTGGTGGTGGGCGGGGCGTCGTACAGCATCTTGTGGTAGCCTCTGAACGCATTGATGCCGAGTATCACCGAGGCTCCGGGATGGGTCTCGACCAAAGTGCGGCGCAGTGTGTCGGCCATGTGCGTCCCCTCTATGGAGCCTATCCAGAAGTTGTCGTCGAGAGCCGTCTCGGGGGCCACTATGAAGCGACTCCCGACAGGTGCCCGGCGGACCATGTCTACCAGTCTGTCCAACTGGGCGTTCTGCGTCATGCCGCCGAATTTGTCTTTGTAGGGGTCTACGTTGGGCTGCAACATGGCGACCGTCACCTTCTCGTCGCCCTCGTCGTATGAGGCGTATATCGCAAGCGACCATATCATCGGCACGGCCACCCACAGCGCCGGCGCTATCCACCGCGAGATGACGAACCTGCGGTCACCTACGGTCTTGCTTACGGCCTCGAAGAGCAACAGGTTGACAATCAGTACCCACAGAGTGCCTCCGAGCGAGCCGGTATATTCGTACCACTGCACTAACGTGTGGTCGAGAGCCAGTCCGCCCCCGAGGTTGAGCCACGGGAACGATATCTCGCCGTTGAGGTAGAGCCTCTCGGCCGCCACCCAACAGCTTACCAAGAGGGTGTAGGCGAGCGACTTGGGCGCCCGTTTCCAGACGGCGTTGTAGAGTGCCGCTACGGCACCGAAGTAGAGCGTGTATGCGACAGTGGCCGCTATCGCGCCTATGACGGCCGCCTTGGCCACCCAGCTTACCGACAGCAGATTGAACAGGGCGAACGTCGACATGGCGGCTATCCAGAAACGTCGTCCCCGGTGGCGTCGCTGAACTGATAGCAACGGCACCAACGCCACTAATAGCGTTAGCGATGTGACGCCCCACCACGGCATGGCAAGGAGTAGTGCCGACGACAGACACAATGCCGCGTCTATGGCTATGGTTTTCAGACTATGCGTCATAATCATTTGTGTTTGAGCTCCTCCAACGAGAGGTTGATGGCTATGCGGTCCACTATCTTGCGCACGACGGTGTCTACGCCGCTGCCGGGGCGATAGTCGGCGGGGGCCACGAAATCGACCCTGCCGTCGTCTACCAGTTTGCGTATGTCGTCTATCTTGCGTTGCGACCCGCTGTTATAGACGGCTATGGAGTAGCCGCCCATCTGCTTTACGAGCCTCATGCAGGGTATGTCGGTGGTGCCGTCGCCTATGTATATCATGCGGCTGAAAGGTACCCGCCGCCTCTCTTCGGGGATGTAACGGTTGATCTCTATGTTGTCGGAGACGCTCTCTATGCCCTTGTTTATCTTGAATAGGAATTGGGTCTTGGTTGTGTAGTTGACAACCACGCTCGGCCAGAATGCCACCCCGTCTACGTTATAGAAAAAGGAGCATGCGTATATCTTCTTGAACTCGTGGGCTATGGGGGTGCCCTCTATCATCTCCTTTATGCCGGACGAGTTGATGTAGTGCTCTATCTCGAGCCCTCTCTCCTTGGCGTACGCGTTGATGCGTCCGAACCACTCCCTGACCCCGTCGAACAGCTCCACCTTGCTCCCCGACTCGCGGAAAGCCTCCCTGCGGAGCGATACGTCGCGGTTGTTGGCCTCCTTTATCATGTGGTAGAGGTAGGCCAGTATGGTGTCGCCGTCCTGATCCTCGGCCATCTGGGTGCTCTCCTGCCAGAACTCCTCGCTGCGTTTGCCTACGGCAGGGATGAAGTCGTACTCCTGCATGTTGCCGGGCGCGAGGGTGCCGTCGAAATCGTATATTATAGCAACTGTCTTCATCTCGTTTTTTTATTGCGTCAAATTTAAACATTTTAGCGGATATTTCGATATCCGTCTTCTGTTACTCGTGAGAACCCACTCGATAGAGGGTCTTCGTACGGGAGCTGTCGATATAAAGTTGAGCGGAAAGGGGGCCATGTCCCTCAAAAATCGTACTTTTGCCGGGGAAACGTCCATATAAACGATGAAAAGAGTAATATTCGCAACCAACAACCCCAACAAGCTCCGCGAGGTGCGTCAGATGTTGACCGATATCGAACTGGTATCGTTGTCGGACTGCGGCATAACGGAGGATATCCCCGAGACCTCGGAGACCATAGAGGGCAATTCGATTCAGAAAGCGCGCTACATCTACGACCGGCTCTCTGTCGACTGTTTCGCCGACGACACAGGCCTCGAGGTGGATGCGCTCGGCGGAGAGCCGGGGGTACGCTCGGCGCGTTACGCCGGGGAGAGCAAGTGCAGCGAGGACAACATAACCCTCCTGCTCGACAGACTCGGCGATAATGCCGACCGCCGCGCCCGTTTCCGCACGGTCATAACCCTTATATGGGATGGCCGGGAGCACCTCTTCGAGGGCATAGTGGAGGGTGTCATAACGCATAAGAGGCATGGAGAGGGGGGCTTCGGCTACGACTCCGTATTCATGCCCGACGGTTACGACATCACCTTCGCCCAGATGGATGCGGCGAGCAAGAACGCCATATCGCACCGCGGACGCGCCATAGCCGGGTTGGTCGATTTTCTACGAAAAGCGGTAAAATGACGGACAAAAGCGGCATATCGCTGGAGTTGCTCGCTCCGGCACGTGACTATAAGCACGGCAAGACGGCCATCGATTCGGGTGCCGACGCCGTCTATATAGGTGCGCCCGCGTTCGGGGCACGTGCCGCCGCCTCCGCATCGCTCGACGATATAGCCGGACTGTGCCGTTACGCCCACATATTCGGTGCCCGCGTGCACGTGGCCATGAACACGTTGCTATACGACGACGAGCTGTCGCGTGCCGAGCGCATGGCCCGTCAGCTGTGGGAGGCCGGTGCCGACGCTCTGATAATACAGGACATGGCCTTCACCATGATGAATCTGCCGCCGATAGAGCTTCACGCCTCCACGCAGACGGCGGCACTCACCCCCGAGAGGGTGCGCTTCTTGGAGAGGGCGGGTTTCTCGCGGGTGATACTGGAGCGCGGGTTGTCGCTGGAGGAGATAAAGGCCATAAGGGCCGCCACGTCGGTGGAGCTGGAGTGCTTCGTGCACGGTGCCGTATGTGTGTGTCACAGCGGGCAGTGCTATATGAGCCACATAGTGAGCGGGCGTAGCGGCAACAGGGGCGAGTGCTCCCAGCCGTGCCGCTCCACGTTCGACCTCACCGACGAGGAGGGTCGCACGATAGAGCGCGGAGGTCATCTGCTCTCGGTGGCCGACATGTCGCTGGCCGACAGCCTCGGCGAGCTGATAGACGCCGGCATCACCTCTTTCAAGATAGAGGGCAGGCTCAAGGACGAGGCATATCTCAAGAACAGCGTCGTTCACCTCTCGCGCAGGCTCGACGAGGCCATAGCGTCGCGTCGAGGCTTCACCCGCAGCTCCTCGGGGTGCGTACGCGCCGACTTCGAGCCGGACCCCGCACGTACATTCTCGCGGGGGTTCACCGACTACTATCTTCACGACACCTCCAACAGGGTGGCAACCGTCTCTACCGCCAAGTCCACGGGACGTCTCGTAGGGAGCGTAGCCACGGCAGGGGATGCCTTTTTTACATTCAAGGGGGCGCACGACAGGCTCGTCCCGGGCGACGGCCTCCTCATAGTCTCTCCCGACGGAGCCATCGCAGGCACCGGCGTCAACCGCCACGAGGGCGACAGGGTATATGTGCGGTCGTCGGACGGCATAGTGCCGGGAGCATCCGTATTCCGTAATTTCGACAAGGCGTTCGTAGACAGGCTCAATGCCTTACGTCCGTCGCGCACCATCGACACCGTCATAAAGGTATCGTTCTCAGACGGCTCACTGACAGCCGAGGCCGAAGCGGGGGGCGTGTGCGTTGCGGTACGTGATGAGACATCATACCCTCGGGCCGATAACATAAAGAGGGCCGAGGAGGTGTTGGTGTCGCAGATGAGGAAGAGCGGCGGCTCGCCATTCGCCGTGACGGATGTGTCGGTGGAGGGCGTGGTGCCGTTCATGCCGGTGTCGGCCGTAAACGGGCTGAGGCGACGTCTTCTCGACATGTTGCTTGAGGAGCGCATCGCTTGCTACCGTCGTCCGGCTGGCGCACCGCTCGTGCCTGTGGAGTCGGGGGGCGGCAAGGCCGACTATCGTTACAACGTGGTCAACGCATGGAGCCGGCGTTTCTACGAGCTGTGCGGATTCACGGAGATAGAGCAGGGGGTGGAGCTTAGGGACGATTTCGTCGGCATAGAGGCCATGCGCACACGCTATTGCATACGTCGCGAGCTGGGGATGTGTCTCAGGGAGGGGGGCCGGGGCGGCAGGCTCTATCTCGACAACAACGGCAACCGCTTCCTCCTCGACTTCGATTGCGCCCGTTGCATGATGGGTGTCACATACGTCGGCCGTTATCGTGAGGCCCGCACAGGAAAGAGTGGCGACAGAGGCGAAGCATATCGGGGCGGCACCCGCAGAGATAAGCCGCAAAGAGCCGTCGGCGGCAGGTATGACGGCAGAACGGCAAGCCATCGAAAAACAAAACGAAATGGATAACATGATACCCATGCCGATATTCTCACCGGCAGACATAGACGATTACCGGCTCATAGACTCCGGCGACTACGAGAAGCTCGAACGCTTCGGTCGCTATGTGGTGTCGCGCCCCGAGCCTCAGGCGATATGGGCCAAGAGCCTCCCCGACGAGCAGTGGCGCAAGATGGCCGACGCCCGCTTCGAGCGCGACCGCGGCAACGACGAGCGCGGTCGCTGGGTCACGCGCGAGGGTATGGCCGACCGTTGGCATATCGGTTACTCGTACGGAGGCATGAACATGAAGCTGCGTCTGGCCCTCACATCGTTCAAGCATGTGGGTGTCTTTCCCGAGCAGGCGGCCAACTGGCGATACATATACGACGAGGTGTCGGCGCGGATGCCATACGGCGTGCCATCGGTGCTCAACCTCTTCGCCTACACGGGCGGCGCCTCCTTGGCGGCATGTGCGGCAGGGGCAAGGGTGACACACGTCGACTCGGTGAAACAGGTGGTGACATGGGCGCGCGAGAATATGGAGAGCTCCGGTCTCGGAGACATACGATGGATTGTGGAGGATGCCCGCAAGTTCGTGAGCAAAGAGGTGCGACGCGAACATAAATACGACGGCATAATACTCGACCCTCCCGCATACGGACGCGGCGCCGACGGCGAGAAATGGGTGCTCGAACAAGACCTCTACCCTCTGATGGCAGAGTGCAGGAAGCTGTTGGCTCCCGACGGATTCTTGATACTCAACCTCTACTCCATGGGTTTCTCGTCGCTACTGGCCCATAGTCTGCTCCGGCAACTCTTCCCCGAAGCCGACCCGCATCACGGAGAATTGTATCTCACTGACGATATGGCAAAACGTTGCCGCTTAGCACTTTCGCGAGGTTTTCGTTGAGGTGATAGGGGGCGGTTTTGTTTCTTTGAGGGGCCTCCGGCGGCCACTTCGTGGAGACTTACTTTTGTCACTCGACAAAAGTAAGCA
>CAMWRR010000069.1 GCA_947176715.1 uncultured Rikenellaceae bacterium
GGCTCCGTCCCTGTGATGTCAGGCATGTTCACTGAAAAGTGAAAAAACAATTAACACATCACTTCTTATATTGGCTCTTGTGTTTGTAGGTTCTCGATTTGGTTCCTCTATAATTATGACATCATATTAAGATACGGGGAGTGACGTTGGGTACTTCCCGTTTTCCCTCCCACAAACATAGCTAGAGGCATTGAACATTTACCGTTTTACTATGTCCATACGTTAGCGAAGACACCAATCATAAATTCCGCATGTCCCGGTCCGAGGCACTAAGACCGTAGGCCTTTTTTATTGGCGGTCTTGAAGTATAGCGGAAAGACCAAGCGGGCCGCAATAAAAAAACATCAACAGCCCAGAGCTTGGCAAGTAATAACGGAGAGCTGTGTTTACGGAATCTGCATTATTGCTATCATATAAAATCCGTCGCAAAGCTCGACCCGAGTTCACAAAAAACCGCCTCCGGCACAATCCGGAAGCGGTTCGCTGTCATTTTCGTCAAATTTATTGTCAGAACATATAATCCCAAGCGGGCAACATTACAGGCTCGGTCTCGGCGGCTTTGAGGGCCTTTTTATCGAGGTAACGTTTGTTGACCACTAGACGGAACATATATTCGTCGAACCATTTGTCGGTGAATGTCATATAGCCGTTGTGTCCTGCGGCGGGACCCCAGCTGTTCTCGAACTGCCATTTGACGGGGTTGCCCTCGTCGTCGGTGTCTACCGCCACGAGTGCCATAGCGTGTGCCGATGCGCTCTGACGGGTAAGGATGCGAGTCTTTTTGTCCATAGACATATCTATGCCGAAAAGACCCTCCATGTCGTACATCTCTGGGTCGCATATACCGTCGGCTGAGTTGTAGAAGGCTACGTCGCACGATGCGTACATGGCCTCGTTACCCTTGATAGAGGCTATGGCGGCACGTTTGATTGCATCGTTGGGCAGATTGAGATATACCCAGTTGACACCCTCGTAGGTGTTACGGTAGTTGGCTATCTCGTATGTTTTGTAATACTCACGGGTGGGGTCGTTCATAATCATTATGTACGATTCGGGGTCGTAATCCTCGGGTACGATGCTTTTGTAAAATTCGAGCGGGGTGGTTTTCAGTGTCTTGACCTCTCCTGCTTTGGTCTGGTAACGCCATTCGAACTCTGTGGGAGGTACGCCCAGACACAACGCCAACACCCTGTACACATCTTTGAGAATCTCTTTTTTGGTAGCGGCTATCTGCTCCGTATCGGCACCTTCGGCTACGAGATTACGCAACTGGTAGCCTCCTGCCCGCAATCTTCTGTTGATGACCGAACGCATGGAACCGGTGTTGTTGGAGTGCGCCGTCTCGGGCATGACGCTCTGCGGTACAACGCCGTATTTCTCCGCTACGTTATAGAACAGATTCCATACGCCGCCGTCGCCTACGGGGGTCTTGAAAAAGAACTCCACGTCGCGGTCGGACATGTCGCGGTCGGCTGTAGCTATCGCATTCTCCAAAAAGAGGTTGCTCTTCTCGAACATGTCCCAAAAGTAGTTGTAGTTATGAGAGAAGTCGAAAGAGGCAAGGTCGAACTTCTCCATTACAACGGGCCTCAATACGTTCATGGAGGTGAACATCCAGCATCTGCCCGACTGTTTCTGGTCGGTTATGCCGCTGACCGTTACCTTGTGTTTGAAAAAGTGGTCTATCTTGCCGTCGAGGTCGTGATTCAACGACAACTTAGACAAATTGGCATCCGCTTTCAGAATATTCTGCAAAGCCGTGGTTGAAGCATCCTTGACAAACGAAGACTGAATCTCTTTCAAGTCTCCGACTGTCAACTCCTGAGCCGACGCACATACGGTAACAAGACTCAGTGCGACTGTAAACAATGATTTCATCTATCTTTTGAAATTTAATTGAAACGATAAGTTATCGAAACTATATGCGATATCCGATACGGTTACAAATATACACAAAATCCGGCATCCCACATGATATTTGTGACAAAAAAGAAAGATGACAGGAATATTCTGATTCTGCAAATCCGGACAATGTCGTTTTATGTGAAGATGCCCGGTATCGCAGTAACAGAGCTTGTGCACCTCACGGCGGTCAAAGAGACAACTATACATTTTCTGAAAACTTCGTTACTCCCTCTATTGCGTACCTCCGTCAGACGATTTTCTGCTCACCGCGAGGTGCGGACTGAGCATCTTTTGCCTCCTCGGCATGAACGAAATTTGTGTTTGATACACTCTCTAACCCACAGACGGAGTAAAGTAGAAAATGGTTGGATTCTACGTTGATGGAATAAAATGAGAAATGTTCAATGCCTCTCGCTACGTTTGAATAGGGAAATCGGAATGTATTCAATGCCACTCCCTCCGCTCTTAATAATATGGTATCGTAATCATAATCGGGGACCAATAAATACAAAAGTCAATATAAGATAAGAAATAATGTGTTTTTCACTTTTCAGTGAAGGCACCTAACATCACAAGGGACGGAGCCTGCGGGGGACCGCGTCAAGCGTGAGAAACAATAAGTGCAGTTATTCACCATCAGTAAATAACACTTATAGCTTCATTACTCTCCCTTGCGGGCCTCCGTGCGAGGGAGTTTTCTGCCCACCGCGAGGTGCGGCCCGCTCGGCCCCTGCGCTACGCTTCGGGTCCGCCAAGAGGAAAGGCCTACGGTCCTCGTGCCTCGGACCGGAACAAGCGGAAAGTGTCTTACTACCCTCATACCTCGGGTAGGTACGCCTTACGGCGTGTTTTTCGTTTGCTGTCACTGTGCGGCCCTCGCTGGCGCTCGGGCCGCCACCGAAACAACGAAACTATCAACATCAGTATAATTGCCCACTGCTTGCCATCAATAAAAAAGCCAGCCAATCGGGTATGATTGGCTGGCACCGGATAGATAAGGGTTTTGTTTTTTATAATTAGTTTGTATAAAATTTTATATAATAAAAGAGGATAATAAAGAGTACCGCCGGGCTTCGGGCACTGCTATGACCCTTTTGATAAATTTATTGGAGGATTTTCCCGGAAGTTTGAATTGTTTCCGGTAATATAAACCCGCACGGTACTCTGTGAATATATTTTTCTTTATCTTGCCATAATACCTGCCGCTTCACCGGCACTCGGGTAAGAACCCAAAAACAAAGAATTATATTATTGTCGGACACAACGCACGCTACGACCGTCTATCCTGCTGATCTTGGATGTGCTCACGCTGTTGATAGGAAAGAACATAGTGTACGCGAGGCTAGAGTCGTACTGCGTAGACGACCAATAGGCACCGTACGTACCGACATCGCCCAGCGTACCGGCCGAATCCTTACCGCGGTACCCGACAGCTGGGAACTCCAACTTGTTACTACCGCTGGTAAGTACCAAGTAACCGTAATCACTTGAACTCCATCCGCCGTGATATGTTTTATCACATGCCGCAATGAGTGCATCGTACTGCATCTTGGTCGGCACCACGAACCCGCTGGGGCAAGGATTATTGCCTGTTTCCCAAGAGCCACCGCTTGGAGTAGAGGTATCCCAGCCGCTGACAGAAGAGCCGGTAGTAATCCACGCCTTATTACGGTTCCACTGATAGAACTTACCATGCGAGGCCTCGCGAATACCAGTGAGTTCCGACGGAAGCGAGGTTGCCACTGTACCTGGAGCATCTACATTATATTTCATCCATTGCGACCCGCCTATGGTTACGGTTTCAAGATTATCCGATTGACGGACGCAACGCACGTTAAAACCGCGTCGCTTATCGTCATCATTTGTATATATACTATTGTTATTAAAATACATACGAGACGCATTATTGGCATCATACTGGTCAGAAGCCCAATAACGTCCAAGTGTACCGGCATTACTCAGCAAACCGTCCATATAACTGAGATACCCGACAGCGGGAAACTCCAATTTATTGCTACCGTCAGTTAATGTCAGGTAACCGTAATTAGTAGCACTCCAAGTATCACTCATGTATATGGTGTTACATGTGTTGATGAGAGTTTTCCATTGTACCTTAGTCGGTACCGCAAATCCACTCGGACACGGATCATTAACTGTTTCCCAATAGCTTCCGCTTGGATATGACGTATCCCAACCTGATATATTACCCATAGTATTCCACGTAACACTGCGGTTCCACTGGTAGAATTTCCCGTGCGAAGCCTCTCTGATGCCTTTAGTTTCTGACGGCAAGACAGTTGCGAGTGTTGCGCCGCCTGAAGCCTGTCGCGGGTTGGCGAGGTTGTACTGCATCCACTGCAATCCGCCTATGGTTACAGTTGCCAAGTGGTCTCGCTGTTTTACATTTAGAGGTCGTGTCGTATTCAGACTCTCCACGACTATATTTCCTGTGCGGTCTTCGCCTGTGTTGGCCGCGAATTTCACGGTAAGTGTTCCGCCGCTGGCGTTGGTCTCGGGTCCGCCGACGGCAGGTGTGGTTGTCAGCCAACTGTCTGAGGTAGAGGCGACATGCCACTGCGCTCCAACATCTCCGGCCTTTGTAGTGACTGTGATGCTGACATCGCCACCTTCATTGCCTACCCCGATGAGCCGGGCGAGATCCGAATCGCTGAAACTAAACACCACCGGCCTCTGCACCGTCTTGTATGTCACCGTGTTGCCTCCTTTGAGATTCATCGTCACCGTTGCGCTCTGCTCTTCGGAGTCGTATGCGAGCGTCTCGGCGTATGCGACCTCTATCTCGGAGGTCGACCTCTTGACGACCGGTAGCTTCGCATTGTCCGACGAGAAATCCTCGACATCCCACTCCGACGCACGATAGGTGACTTTCTTCAGCTCCGGACGGACCTTGACGCCGCCGTAGAGAGCCTCCGTAAAACCTACAAACGACGGCTTAAATGCCTGTAACACAACAAACCTGCCCATCTCGCCGTCGTTTAGCGTGATGACTATCTCATGCGCCACCTCCTTGTCGGCATTGTCGCTGTCGGGAGCGGTTAGGGTGAAGCCGTAGACGTTACCCGAAACGTTGGTTATCTCACTGGCAGAAAATCCGTTAGCTCCGCTGCAATCCACCGACAGCTCGGCATCCGCCGGCAACGCCTTCTCTACCTCGAACGTGAATTTATACCCGCCCCCTTTGCTATATGCTTTGAGTGTGGTGGTGGCGGCATCCCAACTGCCCTCGGACGACATGTTCTTTATCCCGCACGAAGACATCTGCATGATACTGTACGGCTTGGATATGGTATTGCGACTCTCGACGCGCACGTACGCGGTGCGACTGTAATTGCCGTCGTTAGGCTTCACCTCGAGACTGAAGCTCCCTCCGCTCGACGCACTGAGCGATGGCGATAGTTTTGTCACCCAACTACTTACCGAGCCTCCGCTCTTGTCGGTGATGCTATTTACGGTCCAATGTGCATCGCCCTCCACCGTGACGGACGCAGTGACCTCTCCTCCCTGCGACGACAAGCTACGATACCGCTCTGGGTCGAATGTTATCACCGCCGGCCGTTGCACGAATGTTAGCACGGCATGCACGCCACCCTTTGCGTCCCTGAACTCGACGGGCACGCTCACACCCTCGTCGCCAATCTCCGACGCGTCCACCTTTTCTGCAAACAACGCCGTGATACTCTTTGCCTTACGATTGACAGTGACAGTTATGCCATTCTCGCCATTACCTACCGGCACTATCTCCATCTCGTCAAGCTCCTCGGACGACATGTCGAACGTGACGCCCGCAGAGCCGCTCCGCCCACCGACTATCACCACACGACCATCCTCCACCGTTACATCGCCCACGCCTGCGAACTCAATACCCTTGCACTGAACAATATAGAACACCCCTACATTGTTGCCGCCTACCGTTATCGCCACCCGGCACTCTCGGCCGCCACCGTCGTTAGGTGCAACAGTTATCACCCCATCGCCTATTGTAAGCCAATCGACTGTGCCAACGATATTTAGCGATGCCGGACCCTCCGTCGAAGTCAAGGTAAAGGCGAAGTCTCCGCCGCCGCTATAGGTACGCAACGCTTTGATATTATTGTAATTGAAGAACTCACCACCGATAACATTCAACGTGACCCCGCCGCCAAGCTCATATACGCCGACGTTTCCCCAATTATCGGGGTCGCCTATTTTGAGATCGTTGTTAGCGTAACCCACTATGGCTGAGGCCTGTTTGCCCGCATCAAGACGGGATATGAATGTTAACGGCGCAATGGCGGTCAACGTATTGTCGCCGGCACTGCATGTCTTATCTGACTCGGTATCAACGCCGTTTCTTACCCTCGCCTCGGCCTCTATCTTTACCTCCGACATCTGCTCCTCCGGCACTAAGAAGCTGTAAACTATCGCGTTGCCGTCGGCCCAAATCTCCGCCTCCGCACTCTCGGTATAGGTGACGCCAACAGCCTCCGTGCCTGTGTCAAAGATGTTGCCCCGGCTCGGCAGTCCGGTGACGGTAGCGTTTACAAGCTCCACACGATCGGTGTTGCGGTTCTCTATCAGTATGGCGCTGTTGATGCGGGTGAGGGCTATCTTTATATCAGAGGTTTCATTAGAGACAGCCGTATGAGTTTTTCCTGCAAACGGCAAATAGTCGTAACTGTCGCGATGAGGTAATGTCAACGATTCCAGCTCATTGCGCGACGGAGCCTCCGGCAGGTCGATAAGCGCGCTTATATTGCAAAGGACATACACCGAATAGTTGCCCTTTTGGGGGAAATCGAGGTTGTAACTCTCCGTTCCTGCAAAGGCGTTTTTCGCAACGAAATCACCTCTCTCGTCGAAGATATAGAATACCGCCTCTGAGATGGTTGCCTCAATGGCCTTTCCCAATGCGTTGTCCTCCGTGGTTTCGGACTCTTCGGGTTTAGCCTCCGCCACATCCCCGGAATAACTCCGCAACGCCACATCCGCGCCACCGACAGCCTCTCCGGCAACAATCTCCGGCACTTCCAGCACCGCCGACACCTTGGACGAAAAACCGACACTCTCCGTACGGTTGACACAACCGACACATACACAGAGCGATATCAATAATACAATTATCTTTTTCATAACATTTACCCTCTTTATTTTAAAAAGTGCCGACGAGCCAGAGGCCACCGCTAGGAGATATGCCCAAGAACCATCCGGAGGATTTTCAAAGACTGAATCAGTTCTTTTACAGGCTTGTACGGCACTGTTTATTATTTGTATACTATTGACGAACACACCGGACGCTATAGCCGTAGCGCCTATCGTAGCCGCTCGTACCCACTCGTCCGTTATTGAAGCCCATGCCGTACGCGTTTGTAGTGTTACTTTGGTCATAAGACCAATAGTACCCCTCCGTGCCGCAATTTTTCAGCGAACCGTCCGTGTTACGGTACCCGACAGCGAGAAACTCCAACTCACTACTATTCGATTTGGCAGTAAGAGTAAGATAGCCATAGTTGGTCGAACTCCATGTGCCACTCATGTAAGTCGCATTACATGCCGCAATGAGTTTACTCCACTGATGCTGGGTCGGCACGACGAACCCACTGGGACAAGGATTGGTACTTGAACCCCAAGAACTACCGCTCGGCGTGGAAGCATCCCAACCGATAACAGAATAGCCGGTAGTACTCCATGACACATTACGGTTCCACTGGTAGAATTTACCTTGTGAGGCGGCACGTGTCCCTGTAAGGGCTGACGGGAGTGAAGCCACTACGGTACCGGGCTGATCTACGTTATACAAGGCCCATTGTGCACCGCCTATGGTAACAGTCTCGCGATCTTGTATACAACGAACACTAAATCCGGACATTTTATAGTTACTACCCATGCTAACACCGCCACTAGCAAAGTACATGCGATTTGCTTTGTCTGCATTAAACGATGTAGATGCCCAATATGGACCACATATCCCGGCATCGGCTAACGCACCTGAAGGGTGGTTTAGGTACCCGACAGCAGGAAATTCCAACTTATTGGCACTATTGGTCTTATCTGTTAACGTAAGGTAGCCGTAGTTGGTCGCGCTCCATGTCCCGCCCATATAGTAAGTAGCGTTACATGCGCTAATAAGGGCGGTCCATTGGGTATTGCTTGGCACTATGAATCCCTCGGGGCAAGGATTATTTGCCGTCTCCCAAGTATTCCCGCTCGGAGTGGTGGCATTCCACCCGCTTACGTCACCGTTGGTACTCCATGCCACTTTACGGTTCCACTGGTAGAACTTACCGCGCGAATCTTGGCGTGTACCCAAAAGTGCCGACGGAACAGATGCAGCCAATTTACCCGGAGTATCTACATTGAACGAAGACCACGTTACGCCGCCGATTGTGACTGTGGCAGGAACATCGTAACCCTGAACGACATCAAACGTCTGCGACCGGCAGTTCTTGTATGTCACATATACCGTAGCGTTGCGCGATGAGCTACCGCCATTGGCTTGTACCGTGACTGTCACCGTATTACCCGATGCCGTCGGTGTACACCACGTCTGTGATGATGTGGCCGTCATGCCCGATGTAACGGCTCCGATATTGGTTGCGGTGACCGTAATATCCTTGCCGGCAGTATCGTTGAACTTAAACTCTAAACCGGTGACATTAAACGTATATGTTATCTTTTTCTGAGCTATTTCACAGCTACCCAAATCGCCGTTGACACCCACCAACTTGATGGTAGCACTCCTGTCTACGAATGATTGGTCCATGTCTGCGGCCATCCCCACAGTGAACGTCCCGTTGTTGCTCGATGGCAGGGTTATACCCATATTGCCATTGCTGGAAGTGACGTAGGCCGTACTCTTGACATCCCATGTTGAAGCGGTAAACGACCCGCTGACGGCACCCGAGCCACCATATACGGTTGCAGTCGCCACCGAGATACCCGGCTTCTTGGCCTGTTTCACAGTGAAGCCGCCTATCCTGTTGCCGTCCGCCATGATGT
>CAMWRR010000070.1 GCA_947176715.1 uncultured Rikenellaceae bacterium
CATTAAACACAACTCGCCTTATCCGGTCCGAGGCACGAGGACCGTAAGCCTTTCCGCTTGGCGGACTTGAAGCGTAGCGTAAAGACCGAGCGGGCCGCACCTCGCGGTGGGCAGAAAATCCCCCCACCGGAGGCCCGCAATAGAGAATAACGGAGTTATAAGCGTTCTTCGCTAAAGGCACCCAACCGCATTTATTAAATCCCCCGTGAGTTGCGGTCCCCCGCAGGCTCCAGCCCTGTGAACCTCTCCGACCTCACGCTAACGTCAAAACTCCAGCACAAAAGACCTTTTCATAAGGAATACTTGCCTATGGCCCTCGCTCCGCTCGGGCCGCCATCCGGACGCAAGAACTCAGATAATGCGCATACCGTCAAGCCTCAAAAACACCTTATTGTCTCGCAATCATGACTATATAAAACAATATTTTCTCTACTAAGATACACGATAAGTGCGGCCCGTGCGTCAGCGAGGACATAAAACACAACTCGCCTTATCCGGTCCGAGGAACGAGGACCGTAGGCCTTTCCGCTTGGCGGACTTGGAGCGTTAGCGGAAAGGCCGAGCGGGCCGCACCTCGCGGTGGGCAGAAAATCCCCCCACCGGAGGCCCGCAATAGAGGGTAACGAAGCTATAAGCGTTCTTCGCTAAAGGCACCCAACCGCATTTATTAAATCCCCCGCCCGTTGCGGCCCCCGCAGTCTCCGGCCCGCTCTCCGTTAACGCTTGAAATTCAATCGGAACTATTTCCCAAACGCCTATGTTGATGAAACAATAAACTAACTGTCAGACTCCTGCAAAAATATTTAAGTTGTCCGGCAAAACTTATATCCGTTGCAATATGCGGCCCGAGGATAGCCAAACAAATTTCGCTTTTCTGCCACAAATGAATTTCTCTACCTGAGCGAAGCGATGTACGTACGCTTTCCCGCTTTATTCGACCGATAATGTGGAGCAGTCCGATATGCTCCGCTTTATCCCCTCCGTACACCAGCGAGAACATCAAACACAACCCCGAAAAACTATTTCGCCTTTCTCAACCGCACGGTAACCGGATTATGGTCGCTGAACGGAAGCGACGGCGATTCATAACGCACGCACTCGAACGACTCCGGAGAGAAGAAGATGTAATCTACGTTGAAAAGGCCGTACAACTCCCTGAACGAACGAGCATAACCTCTGCCCGCCACTTTAAAGCAATCTTTCAGTTCGTGCGACATTCTCTTGTAGGTGTAAGAGGCCGGCACGTCGTTGAAGTCGCCGCAAAGTATCACCGGATAGGGCGACGACTCTATGTAACCGGCCACGATGTCGGCCTGTGCAGCCCGTTTCATACCGTTTGTCTTCAGCTTGCCTATTATGCGACTGAACCCCTCCTTCATCTCCACATCCTCGCGTTCGGCCCCCTCCACGAAGGCTATATCGCTATTGTCCACATCGGTGGTCTGCATGTGGCAGTTGAATACGCGCACGGTGTCGCCCGATACGACTATATCGGCATACATTGCTCCGTTGCTCTCGTTCTCGAATACTATCTCCTCGGAGCGTACTATCTTGTGGCGGCTGTAAACGGCAAGCCCGTAGCCCACACCCGACCCCGGCTCGCTACGTATGTAGAAGGTCCTGCGATAAGGATACCCCCCCATCAGGGTACCTATGGAATCGGCAGGCATTGACGACGACGTGTAATACTCCTGCATGGCCAAAATGTCGGGGGCGGACGCTCTGACATATCCTGCTATACTGTCTATGGAGCCGTTCCAGCCGGCATCGCGGAATATATGGACGTTGTATGTCATCACGTCTATGTCGCCCGACGCACGCTTATCGTACTGCTTGAATATCGGCGGCTGTATATGGCGCGACACCACCCCGTATCCCGCCGCAAACAACAGTATGGGCAGAAAGGCTACCGGCTTCCAACGTATTATCCAGAATAGCGCCAGCAACAGGTTCAACCCTATTATGAACGGCGCCGCAAGCCCGAACGGAATAAAGAAGGTAGCGGAGGCGGGGTCGACCGTCGAGGCCAGATATGCGAACACGAGCGCCACGGCCGAAGCAACGGTCACGGTATAAAGCACTGTCTCTATTATGCCCTTTATTATCTTAGATATACGTCGTATCATAATGTCGTTATGTCGTAAGCTGTCAAAGTCAACCCGAAACATCTCCCGAAGCCTCTCTTCAAGTCGCACACGGGCATCACAAATGTCCGAAAAACAAAACTATGTTTCAACCACGTCGGCCCATAAGGCTATCTCTTTAGCTATCAGGTCGCACCACCCGTCGTCGGCGTTGAGACACGGTATGTAACGCAGCTCTCCGCCCGTTCGCTCGAACGCCTCGCGCGCCTCTGTGTCTATCTCCCACAGCGTTTCGAGACAGTCGGCGGTGAACGACGGCGCCACCACCGACATCGTGTCGACCCCCTCCTCGCGCAGACGTACCATCGTATCGTCCAATGAGGGAGCGAGCCACTCTCCGCGCCCCAGACGCGACTGGAACGCCACCCTGTAACCCTCCGCACCGGCTTCGGCAGCTATGGCCGCCGCACCCTCGTAACACTGCAGACGGTAGCAATCGTCGTGCCTTATCTTGTCTATGCAGCCGCCCCACTCTACCCTGTTGCACTCCCGGGCGCACCTGACGCCACACGGCATGTGACCGAGCGGAAGCCCGTGAAAGCTGAACACCGTAATGCCGCCGGCCCCTTTCACACGCGAGGCCATAAGCTCCACATACCCCGGAAGAGCGTAGAACGGCGGATAGACGGTGAGCTTTACCCCACGGCAACCTTTCAGCGCCCTCTTGGTCTCCCTCACAGTAGACAGCACCGTAGAGACGGCAAAGTGCGGGTACATGGGCACCAGCAACAGGTCGGTGACACCGGCGTCTACCATCTCCCTTACCGCCTCCCTCACAGAGGGCGAGCCGTAACGCATGGCCGTACGCAGCATAACGTCGCACCCGCCGAGCCGCCCGCGCACCTTACGCTCCAACTCGGCCGTATGGCGCACGAGAGGGAAGCTGTCGCCGTCCCATATACGACCGTAAAGAGAGGCGGAGTGCGAAGCCCTCGCAGGCACTATAATGCAGTTTACCAACAGCTTGCGCAAAATCCACGGCATACGTATCACGCATCCGTCCGATAGAAACCGTCTCAGATACGAGGCCACGTCTCTCTTGCGCGGAGAGGCCGGCGAACCGATATTTACCAATAGCGCCCCTTTCATCACGGATTGAGCCTGTCGGTATAGAAATAGCCGAATATGGCCTCTATCATTTCGGCGTGAGCTTTGGCCTCGGCGTTGTCGGGGTCTATCTCCAAGGCGCTGTAACAGTCGTTGAGAGCCTCGTGGTACAGCCCGGTCTGCTGATATAGAACGCACCTTTTCAGATATAGTTCCACGCTGGGGGCGGCCTCTATCTGTTTGGTAAGTTCATCGAGTCTGTTATAAGTGAGCGGCATAAAGTCCCTTTTCCATAATGTAGTTCTCCACGCTACGGGGCAATAAACGTGCCACCCCGTCATGCGACAGCAACCTCGCGCGCAACTCTGTGGAGCTGACATCGAACAACGGCGCACCGTTCATAGGGCGGCACCACGATGGCAACGGGCCGCCGTAGCCCCTGCGCGGGTAGACCAGTATGTCCGACAGGAGCGACCGTAACTCCCCGGCACGATACCAACGCCCGAAGCCGGCTACGTTGTCGGCGCCCATCATGAGCACGAACTCGGCATCCGGGTTATACTCTTTCAGACGCCTGACCGTGTCGAAGGTGTACGACGGTCTCGGCATGGCGAACTCGATGTCGCTGACGGAGGCGAACCCCGTCATGCCGCACTCCTCCAACGCCACAGACAGCATGGCCAACCGGTCGGCCTCCGGAGCCAGCTCCTCCCGGCTCTTGAACGGACTCTGTGGCGACACCACATATACCACACTGTCGGCATAGCCCCCCTCCACGGCATGGCGACCTATGGCAAGGTGACCGTTGTGGGGCGGGTTGAACGACCCGAAGTAGAGGGCGGTGCGTCCCGTATAAAGTCTACTGCACATCTGTCTTGACTGTTACAGCGCTACCGGCTATCTGCCGAGAAACTCACGCACTACCGCCTCCGCCTCGGCCAACGCCGCATCCAGCGAGTCGTTGACGATGATTCTGTCGTAGCTGTCGGCCTGCGCCATCTCGCTCTCGGCCTTGGCTACGCGTCGCTCTATGGCCTCGGGGGTATCGGTGCCGCGTCCATAGAGACGGCGTCTGAGCTCCTCCACCGAAGGGGGCATTATGAATACCGATAGGGCCTGACTCCCGAGCAACCTCTTGACATTGAGACCTCCGCGCACATCTATGTCGAACACCACCACATGACCCTCGGCCCATATACGGTCGAGCTCCGATTTGAGCGTGCCGTAACAACTGCCGCTATAGACCTCCTCCCACTCGATGAAGTCGCCCGAGGCCACGCGCGATGCGAACTCCCCGGCAGAGAGGAAATAGTACTCCCGTCCGTCGCGCTCCTCGCCGCGGGGCGCACGCGAGGTAGCCGACACCGAGAACTCGAGCGACGGAAACACCTTTAGCAGATGGTTCACTATCGTAGACTTACCGGCTCCCGACGGTGCGGAAAATATCAATACCTTTTTATCCATAACTGTTCGTTTCATTCGTGTTCTGCATCTGACGGCAACTTGCCCGACAGACAGCGCCGATCACACACGACATATCTACAAATATTCGGCAAACCTCCTCGGGTCGAGCCCTTCCGTTTTCACCACGACCACACCGTCGCGGTCGATAAGGAAACAGGTAGGCGTAGCCTGTGCGCCGTAAAGTATCTTGAACGGACCGACATCCCCCTTGAGCTCGGAGACCTGAATCACGTCCAGCGGGTAACACCCCGCCACCTCCTTGAGCTCCTCCAACGACGAGCACGGCTGATAGGCCACTATATCGAAGCTGTCGCGGCCGAGACTGTCGCGCAACGAAGCAAGATAAGAGCGACCGTACTCGCCCATACAACCGAGCCCACCGTAGAGAAGCAATATTTTCTTGCCCCCCAACGACGAGAGGGTGAAAGAGGTACTGTCGGGAAGCGTTGCGGTAAAGTCGTAATAACGGCTGCCCTCCTCTATCTGGTCGTTGTCTATGTGCATACGGATAGCGTCCGCGTAAGGCGAAGATGCCAGCTCGGCGGGTATGCGCCCGAGCACCGCGCGCAGAGTGTCTTTCGGTATCTTCATACGCACCATGAATACCCTCTGCAACCCCGACGGGACGGAGGCGTACCTCAAAGCCAAAGAGACATTCTCGGCCAACGCGTCGTCGAGCAACTTGTGCGAAAGGGCCGTCAGGCTGTCTCTCTTCTCCGGCAGTGAGTCGTAAAGAGCGTATATCGAATCGGTACGAGCCTCGTAGCCCATCCACAACAGACTGTCCAGATGGAGATATTCAGCCTCCGAAAGAGGCCCGGAACCGCTGTCACGGCAAGAGGCCGCCGATATCAAAACGGCCATCGCCGCCAAAAGACAAATATTTTTCATCGCACCTGCTTTAAGACTCAAAAACCACATAATATCCCTATCCTCAATCCCATGCAAGAAACCGCCGCTATACTATTATATTGAACAACTCGTCCACATACGGCACCGTATCGCAGATATTACGCCTCAGACAATACTCCACGTCGTCCTGCAAGCCTATCGACATTATATGGTTGTAGTGCTGACAGTTGACAAGCCCTTTACGCAGGTCGGAGGCGTAAAGGCCGTATATGTCCGTCATGGTACGTGCGATGTCGGTAAGGAATATCGACGGGTCGGCATCGAGCATTGTCCGGGCGATCATACCGGCGCACAAGGCATCCTCAAGGGTGTAGTTGTTTTCGCGACCTGAGCATACCAGCACCGCATCGCGACCGTCGGCGAGCAGACGCCGGCTCACAGCCTCGGCGTTGATGAGCGCGCCTATGTATATGCGTCGGGCCGCACGGGCATTGTCTATGGCGCGCGTACCGTTGGTGGTGGTGAATACTATGGTGGCGCCGCGAACCTCGGGTATGGTGTAGGAGAGTGGCGAATTGCCCTTGTCGAACCCCTCCACCTTGACGGCGTGACGCTCCCCGCCCAACAGTGCCGCATGGCCGCGCTGCGCCAACGACTTGTGCATACGGAACGCCTCCTCCACGGTGACGGCCGGTATCACCCTCTCGGCACCGGCATTAAGTGCGGTGATTATCACCGATGTGGCGCGGAAGACATCTATCACCACGCAATTCTTGTGCAACACCCTCTCGGGCGTAACGTCGGCGGCCGATATGCAGGCGTCTATCTTCATTATCTTATGGCTGTGAACATGCGGCTTAAACGTATGTTGCCCGGGAACGAACGGCTCTTGTCGGTACTGAAGAGTATGAACCAGGCCCGGCCCACCACGTGATCTTCGGGCACGAAGCCGAAGAAACGCGAATCGAGCGACTGGTGACGGTTGTCGCCCATCATGAAGTAGTAGTTCATGGCGAAGGTGTAGCTGTCCGACTCCCGGCCGTCGATGTATATGGCACCGTCGCGCAACTGCAGGTCGTGCCCCTCGTAGTTCTTTATTATGCGGCTGTAAAGGGGCAGATTGTCGAGCGTCAACGCTACCGTCGCCCCGCGCTCCGGCACCCACAGAGGACCGAAGTTATCGAGCGACCATGCGTAACGGACGGTATCGTGAGGGAATATGTCCGACTCGACACGGTCTATCACCACCCGGCTGATATTGTCGGCCCGGCCCGACGCACGCAACTGCTGCACCTGCTCGTGGTACAGGGGCATCTGCCACATATCGAGCTCGTTATCGTAGCCTATCTCCTCCCTCGTCACCCCGAGCGACTCGAAATAGACTAATGTCAGCCCCTTGCCTCTTATGTTATAGAACATCTCGGCGTAAGGCTCCAAAGGAATCTCCCTGCCGTTGACCGTAAGGGCACCCTCTTTGAGCTGCAGGGTGTCGCCGTGAATGGCCACGGCACGTTTTATATAGTTGTCTCTCTTGTCGACCGGATGCACCATTATGGCGCTCTGTTGAAGCACGGCCTGACGTCCGTAGGCCCTCACGAGCTGGTAGTAGTTGCTCTGCGGCGATATGAGAGCCACGGTGTCGGCCTCCGGACAGTTGAATACCACAACGTCGCCGCGCTCCAAGGTATCCAGTCCGGCGAGCCTTTTATAGGGACGCTTTATCCACTCCACGTACGACTTCTTCGACGGGTCGAGCGGACTGACGTTATGCACGAACGGCACCGACAACGGCGTGTTCGGCATCCTCGGACCGTAGGCCACCTTGCTGACGCCGAGACAGTCGCCCACAAGTAGCGTCTTCTCCATAGAGCCGCTCGGTATCACGTACATCTCCACGAAATAGGTGCGTATAAGCGTGGCGACCACCACGGCGAACACTATGGCCTCCACCCACCCCATAACGGAGCGATAGATGCGGTTACCCTCCTTTTTGTCGAGATGGGCTTTCCAAAAGAGGCGGTAACAGTACTTGGATATGTATATGTCGTATATGACCGGCAATCCCAAGAGCATCCACCACGAACGCCCCCACACCACGAACCACAGCACATACACCGCCGCCACGAACCCGAAACGGACCCACCGGCAGGCCAATATCTCACGTAATTTACCCATAATCAAAACTTCATCATATCGTCCATGCCGAAGACACCTTTTTTACCCACGAGAAACTCGGCCGCCAGCACCGCACCAAGGGCCAGACTCTCGCGCCCTTTGGCGGTATGTTCTATGCGTATGGCGTCCACGGGGCTCTCCCACGTGACGGTATGGGTGCCGGGCACCACGCTGCGGCGTATGCCTATCACCTCCAGCTCCTCGGGGACGGTAGTGGTCTGGCCCACCCACCGGCTCTTGCGGTCGATGCCGGCGAGAACCCCCTCGGCGAGGGTGACGGCCGTACCGCTGGGGCTGTCCTTCTTGGCCGTATGGTGCACCTCCTCTATGGTGACGTCGTATTGGGGATAGCCGTTCATCATACGGGCGAGCATGGCGTTGACCTTAAAGAAGATGTTCATGCCGACGCTATAGTTAGAGGCGTAGAAGAGCGCCGAACCGCACTCCTCGCACACCTTGGCCGCCTCGTCGAAACGGTCCAGCCATGCGGTGGTGCCGCTCACGACGGGAACCCCGGCGCGCATGGCACGGGTTATGTTGTCGAAAGCGACATCGGGGGCGGTGAACTCTATGGCCACGTCGATTCCCGCCATCTTATCGGCGCATATATCGCCCGCATTGTCGGCGTCCACCACCAGAGCGACATTATGGCCGCGCTCCTCGAGCACCGCCTCTATGGCATGGCCCATCTTGCCGTATCCTATAATAGCTACGTTCATATATTCACAAAAAAATTATACCTTTGCAAAGGTAATAAAATTTCGACGTTTCCCATTAACGGGCACAGACAAATAGCCCCGTCCGGACACGCCGTCATCAAAAAACCGACCGATGCCCCGTTATTTCCTCGAACTTTCATACCGCGGCAGCCGCTTCAACGGATGGCAGAGCCAGAAGGGGGGAGGCAGCGTCCAGCAGGAGGTGGAGCGCGCGCTATCCACCCTGTTGGGGAGGCCTACCTC
>CAMWRR010000071.1 GCA_947176715.1 uncultured Rikenellaceae bacterium
TACGTATCGACGGTACTGGTGCAGGGCGGCACGCTCCGCATAGGCGATGTCATGCTCTCGGGCAACAACACCGGACGTGTCAAAGCCATGTTCAACGAACGCGGACAGAAGAAGACCGAAGCCACGCCATCGACACCCGTTCTCGTGCTCGGCCTCAACGGCGCTCCTCAGGCGGGCGACACGTTCAACGTAATGGAGGACGACCGCTCGGCCCGCGAGATAGCCAACAAACGCGAGCAACTGCAGCGCATGCAGGGTCTTAAGACGCAGAAGCACATAACCCTCGACGAGATAGGCCGACGCATAGCCATAGGCTCGTTCAAGGAGCTCAACATCATCATCAAGGGCGACGTGGACGGCTCTGTGGAGGCGCTCACCGACTCATTGCTCAAGCTGTCGACGGAGGAGGTGCAGGTCAACGTCATACACAAGGCCGTAGGTCAGATATCAGAATCGGACGTGCTCTTGGCGGCGGCATCCAATGCCGTCATCATAGGCTTCCAAGTGCGCCCCTCGGCAAGTGCGCGTAAGCTGGCCGAGAAAGAGGAGATAGAGATACGTACCTACTCCATCATATACGACGCCATCAACGAGATCAAGGATGCCATCGTGGGCATGCTCGCCCCCGAGATCAAAGAGGAGATCGTCTGCTCCGTCGAGGTCATGGAGACATTCAAGATCACCAAGGTGGGCACTGTGGCCGGATGTATCGTACGCGAAGGCAAAATCACGCGTAACACCAAGGTGCGCATAATACGTGACGGCATCGTCGTCTACACCGGCAAGCTCGGCTCGCTCAAACGCTTCAAGGACGACGCCAAAGAGGTAGTATCAGGCCTCGAATGCGGTCTCAACATCGAAAACTACAACGACATCAAAGTAGGCGACATCATCGAAGGCTACGAAGAGGTCGAAATAGCTCGCAAGCTATAACCGAGATGTGATTATAAGAGGAGGGGGAGAACTTTAACGGTTCTCCCCCTCCTCTTATAATCACATCTCGGTTTTTTGTGGGTGATTTTGGGGGGGCTGTATGCCTCCCGGCGGGGGCCTTCAGCCGGACTTACTTTTGTCACTCGACAAAAGTAAGCAAAAACGAGGGGGCACAGCCCCTTTTGATGTGCATTACATGAGGTGTACACCGCAGGATATTTTGGTGGGCACGAATCGTGAAACGATGCGGCAGGTGCGAATTTCGGGTTGGGCTTGTAATATTGTTGACATGTAATTATATCTGTTGAATAGCACCGTCCGAGCGGAGAGGGCCGCGACCAGCGGAAACTTACCCAACAAAAAACAGACTTCTCTATGCACAAAGAGTGACAAACACCACAACAAAGCGCACGCAACTCAATACGCCGTAAGGCGTACCTGCCTGAAGTACGAGGGCAGCAAAACACTTCCGCCTTATTCCGTCCGTACGTAAGCGAGGACATAAAACACAATTCCACCCTATCCGGTCCGAGGCACGAGGGCCGTAAGCCTTGTCCTCTTGGCGGGCTTGAAGCGTAGCGGAAAGACCGAGCGGGCCGGAGCCTCCCCCCACGGAGGCCCGCAATAGAGGGTAACGGAGCTATAAGCGTTCTTCGCTAAAAGTACCTAACAGCGTCTATAAAACCTCCCGCGAGTTGCGGTCCCCCGCAGACTCCGGCCCGCTCTCCGTTCCCGCTTGAAATTCAAAGTAGAGCTATCCCCAAATAACCCACGATGTTGATGAAGCAATAAGTTAACCATCAGACTCTTGTATAAAGCGCATTATATTTATTATTGCTATCAGATAAGACTTAATCCGTTGCGATATCCGATCCGAGGCACGAGGACCGTAAACCTTTCCGCTTGGCGGCCCCTTCGCTCCGCTACGGGCCCGCTCTCCGTTCCCGCTTGAAACACAATCAGACCATCTCCAAACGCCCCACCTTATCGACAAAATAATAAACCCACCGTTAAACTTCCCACAAAAAAGCAAGAAACAAAAAAGCACTATACGAATCCTATATTTTCCCTATCTTTGTTCCGCAAACGATACCTACAACAACCGCAATATGGGATTGAAAAACGACATCTGGATAGGCAAAAAGGTCACCATAGGCGGCGACGACAAGAGCGCCCTTATGATAAAGGTGGCCACCGTATCCGTCGCCGTATCCGTGGCGGTAATGGTCGTTGCCGTGTCGGTAATCACCGGTTTCAAGAAAGAGATAGCGGACAAGATAGCCGGCTTCGACGCCCACATACAGATAGTAAACTTAGACAACAACAAAAGCTACGAGAAGCAACCGGTAACAGCCCTCGACAGCCACACTATAGACCTCCTCAAAGCCGACCGCAACATCAAGATTATCAGCCGCTACTGCTATAAGCCGGGACTGTTGCGCAACGGCTCCGACATGCACGGCATGGTGCTCAAAGGTGTAGACGCGGATGCCGGCCTCGACTTCTTCAGACGTACCCTGACAAGAGGCACCCTCCCCGACCTGTCGTCACAAAACAGGACAAAAGATATCGTCATATCGGGCAAGATGGCAGAAGCCCTGTCGCTCGACACCGGCCGTATGGTGGAGGCGATATTCATGCAGGAGCCGCCCCGCCGCGACCGTTTCAGGGTGTGCGGCATATACGACAGCTCGCTTGCCGAGTTCGACGAGCTTATAACCCTCACCGACATACGCAACACCCGCAGGCTCAACGGCTGGAGCGACTCGCTGTCGAGCGGCTACGAGATAATGTTGCACGACACCGAACAGATAGAGCGTAGCACGGCCCATGTGGAAGATGTCATATTCGACCTCGACGACAACCTTATGGTCACCGACTACCTCGAACGCAACCCTGCCATATTCGACTGGCTCGATCTGCAAGACACCAACGGGATAGTGATAATAGCCATAATGCTCACGGTGGCATGCTTCAACACCGCCGCCATGATGCTCATGGTGATGGCCCGCTCCACACGCTTCATCGGCATAATGAAGACTATCGGGGCAAGAAACGGGTCGTTGCAGCGCATATTCGTCTACCGCGCCTCGGCCATAACGCTGAAAGGGATTATCTGGGGCGACATAGCGGCAATAATATTGCTCTCGATACAGAAACTGACAGGCGTGGCAAAGCTCGACAGCGCGGGATATTTCATCAGCTCGGTGCCGGTAGTGCTCGACCCGCTCCACATATTGCTTCTGAGCGTCGGCACCTACGCGGTTGTCATAATAACGCAGATGATACCCACAATGATAGTATCGGGCTTCTCACCCGCAGAGAGCATAAAATATAAGGAATAAGATGAACGTCTCCACAGATAAGAGCAAAGAGCGTATAGGAGCCATGTTCGACTCCATAGCCCACAGCTACGACCGGCTCAACCACTCGCTCTCCTTAGGGATAGACCGCCTCTGGCGACGCAAGGTCACCCGCATGGCAAAGCATCTGAAAGCGCGCCGTGTGCTCGACATAGCCACAGGCACCGGCGACATGGCAATAGCCCTCGCCCGCCTCGGATGCACAGAGCAGATAGTCGGCGGCGACTTCTCCGAGAACATGCTGGCCATAGCACGCACGAAGGCGGCAAGGCTCGATTGCGGACGCAAAATAACCTTCTGCCGCGAGGATGCCCTTGAACTGAGCTTAGAGGACGACAGCTTCGACATGACCACGGTGGCTTTCGGCGCCCGTAACTTCGCCGACCTCAAGAGGGGGCTGGAGCAGATGCGCCGCGTCACCAGAAGCGGCGGGAGCGTGGCCGTACTGGAGCTGACCATACCGCATAATCCGGCCATAAGGCTGCTCTACCGGCTCTATCTCCACGGTCTGTTGCCTGTGATAGGCCGCCTCACCTCCAAGGACAAGTGCGCCTACGACTATCTGCCGGCCTCGGTGGAACAGTTCCCGCAGAGAGAGCGTTTCACGGAGATAATGTCGCAGGCCGGATGGCGCAACTGCCGCTACGAGAGCCTCACATTCGGGATAGCGACGCTATACACGGCTGAAAAATAACACGCAACATGAACAGGATAGCCATATTGATAGTCACCCTATGCGCCCTCATGGCCACAGGATGCACCAAAGGTGCCGATCTGCAGGTACTCAGGGCCAAAGGTCCGGAACTGACCTCCGTAACCGAAGCGGGGATAGGCTTCGAGATAGGCGCTACCGTACTCAACGGCGGAGCCAAGATAACGATAACGGAGTGTTCGGTGACACTTAAAGATATGCGAAACGGCCGCACGCTCGCCTCCGTAGAGACCGACGGACGTGTGGCGATACGACGCGGAGCCTCGGATATCGACGTACCCATAACGGTAACCGTGGCCGGCGGCATATTGGGAAGCGCCGCCATGCTCAAAAGGATAGACTCCGACACCGAGAACATATCGGTAGACCTGCGCATGAAGGCCCGCAAAGGTATAATACCGGTGAAAATGGATCTGAAAGATGTTCCGTTGAGAGAGCTGAAAGATTATTTGGGGAATTTTTTGTAACTTTGTATTCAAAGCCGTCCGATAGCTACTACGGCATTCCATACAGCGGACGGCGGCAATCCGTCATAACGCCCATTCCGAAACGATGAAAAGATTTATTATCGCCATATTAGCCTCACTGCCGCTCATGACAGCGGCACAGACCCGACACAACTCCATAGTGGCCGATCTCGCCGCACCGTCGGCCTCGGGAGCGCGCGTCAACGTATCGAGCGACTGCGACGTGACACTATCGACAGGCTCGTTGTCGGACAAGGTGAAGGGTTACAGGGTAAGGATATACTTCGGCAACAACCAGAATTCGCGTTCCGAAGCCTACGCCGCGCAGGAGCGATTCAGAAGCTCTTTTCCGGGCATATCGTCCAACGTCGACTACACGGCCCCCTACTTCAAGGTGACCGTGGGTAACTTCCTCACGCGCGAGGAGGCGGTGATGCTGTGGGGCAGGTTGCTCGGCACATTCCCCAACGCCTTCGTGGTATCGTTCCAGATGCCGGTGGGTGCGTTCGCCATAGCGGGCAACAACATAGAGATATCGTCCGACGAGGTGGAGGCCGTGGAGTAATGGCCGGACTGTACATACACATACCGTTCTGTCGCAACATCTGCGCCTATTGCGACTTCTACACCACGGCGGCGGTAGGCCCTCGCGAGGAGCTTTTCGAGGCCCTGTTGCGCGAGATGGAGCTACGCCGCGGCTACATCAAGGAGCTGGAGACCATATACATAGGCGGCGGCACACCGTCGTTGCTCCCACCCGACAAGATAGAGAGGCTGATAGAACACGCCGTCAAAATATGGCGGCCGCAGAAGCTCTCGGAGGTGACGGTAGAGGTCAACCCCGAAGACATAACGCAGGACTACGCCTCAGCCCTCGTGGGAGAGACGCAGGTAAGCCGCGTCAGCATAGGGGTGCAGTCGTTCAACGACGACATACTGCGGGCCATGCGTCGCGGCCACGACGGCAAGACGGCGGCAGAGGCCATCAAACGGCTACACAAGGCGGGCATACTAAACATATCCGCCGACTTCATCTACGGCATACCCGGTCAGAGCACCGCCACCATACGCACCGACCTCAGAAAGGCGCTCGCCTTGGACGTGCAGCACCTATCGGCCTACCACCTCTCCATAGAGGAGAGGAGCATATTGGCCAACCGTGTGAAGCGCGGGCTCTTCACCCCGGTAGACGACAAGACCAGCGACACCCACTTCCAGACGGTAAGGGACGTAATGGGCAAGGCGGGATTCTTCCACTACGAGATAAGCAACTTCGCCTCCAACGAGTGGTATTGCGGCGTTCACAACAGCAACTACTGGCGCGGCGTACCCTACCTCGGGTTAGGCCCGGGCGCCCACTCGTTCGACGGCACGGCCCGCCACGCCAACGTATCGAGCCTGCCCCTATACCTCGGCTCCGTAGACAGCGGCCGCCACTTCACCACCGAGCGACTCACCGACGGCGACATGCTCAATGAGTTCGTAATGTTGTCGTTACGTACCGCATGGGGGCTCGACACCGCACAGATGCGCCGCCGTTTCGGCAAAGATCGCCTGGCCGTAATACTCAAAAGGGCCGAGCCTTTCATAAAGAGCGGACGCATGAGCTTCGAGGGGTCGCGGTTAAAGATCAACCCTCGCTATTTCCTCATATCCGACAACATAATATCATCACTATTCTACTAAGAAGTTGTTTGAATTTTTACGGAAACTTATATATGAAACTTTTTTTGATTCATTGCCGATGTTTTGAGGCTCTTTTCGGCCCTATTTCCTCCTACTCTTTGCCCGATAGTTCACTATAAGGCTGTATCGCAGTAGAAAATATGTCTCGAAAACAGCTCTCAAAACATTCGGCAAAAAATTCAAACGACTTCTGACATGATAGATATAGTCTTCCCCACCGTCACGGAGGCCAAAGGTTTTAGGGTACCCGCCGGCGTAAGGACGCATATATGCGGCGTAGGGCTGACCGATGCCGCCATCTTCACCGCCGGACTGCTCGCCGGGGCGGAGCGACCCGACGCCGTCGTCATGGGCGGGATAGCGGGTGTCTACGCCCACTCGCGCTTCAAGATAGGCGACACCGTAATGGTGAAACGCGAACGTGAGGCCGACCTCGGCTTCTTCTACCCCGACGGCTTCAGGCTGCTGGCACGCACCGACAACGACATGGAGTTTCCCCTCTCGGAGTGGTTGGAGTGCCCGTGGGCAGACGACGGCTTCGGGCTTCCCCTCGCCTCGTCCAACAGCATGAACGCGGCTATGGCACCCTTCGCACCCGTAGACGACGCCGACATAGAGAACATGGAGGGGGCATCGTTTTTCAAGGTGTGTCTGCGTGCCGGGGTACCGTTCTACGAGATACGCTCCATATCCAACGAGGTGGACCTCAACCGCAAGGAGTGGGATCTGCACGGAGCCGTAGATAGGCTCGGGACAGAGTTAGAGCGGTTCGTGAAAAGGCTCATGACCGAACACCGGTAAGACAAACGCCGGACCTATAGGAGCCACCCGTGCGACCGTCAGACGCCCGCACCGACACTCCCTTATCAACTATTCATAATATGAACAACAGACTCAAACTCCACATATCCACCTGTCCCAACGACACGTTCATGTTCGACGCCCTCCTGCACGGACGTCTCACCCCTTTGCCGTCGTTCGATACAGAGCTTGTAATGAGCGACATAGAGGAGCTTAACAGACACGTTCTTACCGGAGAGCCCGACATAAGCAAGATAAGCTACGCGATATATCCGCAGATAGCCGACGACTACATGTTGCTCGACTCGGGCAGCGCGTTGGGCTACGGCAACGGCCCGCTATTGGTGAGCCGACGCAAGATATACCCCGACGAGGTGTCCGCCGCCACGATAGCCATACCCGGCGACCACACCACGGCAAATCTGCTTCTGCGACACGCGTTCGGATGCGATCTGCGCACCCGCCCCTACCTCTTCTGCCACATAGCCGAGGCGGTGCTCGACGACGAGGCGGACGCGGGGGTGCTCATACACGAGGAGCGTTTCACCTACGCCGACAAAGGGTTGCGTCTGGTGGCCGACCTCGGCAACCTGTGGGAGCAGTCGACATCGTTGCCCATACCGTTGGGGGCCATCGTAGCGCACCGCCGTCTCGGCGAGGAGACGATACGCCGGGTGGAGGAGACGATACGCCGCAGCGTAGCCTACGCAATGGAGAACCCCGGCGACTCCTACCGCTTCGTACGCGACAACGCCCGCGAGCTGTCGGACGAGGTGTTGCGCAAGCACATAGATATGTTCGTTAACAAATTTTCACTATCTTTGAACGACGAAGGACGCCAGGCCGTACTCCGATTGCTGGCCGAGGGAGGCTTCGCCGACAGAGACGATATATGGCTAAAAAACAGGTAAAAAGCACCGGCAGCTTCAAGAGCACGCTCGCCGACTACTCCACGGTAATGAAAGAGTTGCGCGGCGGGGTATACAGGCGTGTCTACCTGTTGATGGGGGCAGAGCCGTACTTCATAGACAAGGTGGTCGGACATATCGAGAACGAGATACTGCCCGAGGAGGCAAGGAGCTTCAATCTGCAGATAGTCTACGGCGCGGAGACCACCCCGGGCGATGTGATACAGCGGTGCCGCACCTACACCATGATGCCGGGCCAGAATATAGTGATACTCCGCGATGCCGCCGCGCTCAAAGGGTTAGACGAGCTGGCCGGATACTTCAAGGCCCCTATGGAGGGCACCATACTGGTTATAGTACACAAGGGCGGCAACCTCGACAAACGCTCCTCGCTCTACAAGAGATGCGCGGAACAGGGCTTCGTGCTGGAGTCGTCACAGCCGCGCGACTACGAGACAGGACCGTGGCTCACCGAGCTATTCGCCTCGCGCGGCTATACGTTGGACGGCCGTGCCGCCGCCATGATGGCCGACCACCTCGGCACCTCGTTGCAGAAGATAGAGAGCGAAATCGACAAACTGCTCACCCGCATATCTCCCGACCACAAGACCGTAACGGCCGAAGATATAGAGGATAACATAGGCATAAGCAAGGATTTCAACAACTTCGAGCTTACACGGGCGCTCTCGGCGGGCGACACGGCGCGCGCACTTCTCATTTGCGACCACTTCGCCCGCAACCCCAAGGACAACCCGCTGGTGGTCACCATACAGA
>CAMWRR010000072.1 GCA_947176715.1 uncultured Rikenellaceae bacterium
CTACCCGCGCCTTTTCGGCGGCCGGGTCTTTTGTGAATACGCGCCTCTTGTTGAGCGAGCCTACCTGATTGAGAGGCAGACGCACTATACGCGACTGCTCCGCCAGAGCCTGCAGGATAGACTGACGAATCCACCATACGGCGTATGAGATAAACTTGAAACCGCGTGTCTCGTCGAACTTCTCAGCCGCACGTATCAGGCCGAGGTTACCCTCGTTGATAAGGTCGGGCAGGCTGAGCCCCTGATTCTGATATTGTTTTGCCACCGACACCACGAATCTCAGATTGGCGCGGGTGAGCTTCTCCAAAGCCTCCTGATCGCCTTTCTTGATCCTCTGGGCGAGCTCCACCTCCTCCTCTACCGAGATGAGGTCCTCACGGCCTATCTCCTGAAGGTATTTGTCTAAAGATGCGCTCTCCCTGTTGGTGATCGATTTGGTGATTTTTAACTGTCTCATTTTTATCTCCGTTGCTGTTAAGTTTCACTGTCTATCGTTCGCGGTCCACTATCGAGTAGCTGACGTAACGACCGTCGGGATAGAGGCCGTCTATGGTCTGCACCGCGGATGTGATACGGTTGAGGTCGGAGGTGGTGCGTATCGCTACGCCGTTTATGTGTGTGATTATGTAGCCGGTACGTATTCCCGCCTTGGCGAGCAAACCGTTGCCTACCTCCACAACCTGCACTCCCGAGCTCAGCTTGTGACGTTCTTTGAGCCTGTCGCCGATGTCGGTGAGCTTACCTCCCAGCGAAGCCACTATGTCGATGCTGTTCTTGTCGAGGAGTTTGGCCTCTCCGGCTTTATTACGTAAAACCACCTCGAATTGTTTCACATCGCCGCCTCTTTTTACCTCCACTGTCACCTTGTCATTGGGGCGGTGTTGAGCTATAACGGCCTGCAGATGGGCGCTCCGGTCGGTTCTGACACCGTCTATCGAAACTATTATGTCGCCCGTTTTTATGCCTGCTGCGGCCGCGGCACCGTTCTCCTCCACCGAGGCGACGTAGAGGCCGCCCTTCTCCTCTATGCCGAGCTTCTTGCCGCGTGAGGCTATGAAGTCGTCGTTGATCTCGTGATAGCCTATGCCCAAAAGTGCGCGCTGTACGAATCCGTACTCCATAAGGTCTACCACCACCTTCTTGACGATGCTCGACGGTACGGCGAAAGAGTAGCCTGCATAGCTTCCCGTGGGCGATTTTATCACAGTGTTGATGCCGATGAGGTCGCCGGCCGTGTTGACGAGCGCACCGCCGCTGTTGCCGGGGTTGACCGCGGCGTCGGTCTGTATGAACGACTCCAGACGGAACTGGTCGGGTATGACATCCAAGTTACGCCCCTTGGCGCTCACTATGCCGGCCGTCACCGTGGAGTTGAGTCCGTAGGGGTTACCCACGGCCACCACCCATTCGCCCAGACGCAGACGCTCCGAGTCGCCGAACGCCACCGAGGGCAGGTCTGAGGCCTCTATCTTGACGAGCGCTATGTCGGTGGTGGGGTCGGTGCCCACCAAGCGTGCGTCGTAGGTGCGTTCGTCGGAGAGTGTCACCTTGAGGGTGCTGGCATTCTCCACCACGTGGTTGTTGGTGACTATATATCCGTCGGGCGATATTATCACGCCCGAGCCGCCGGAACGACGCTCCTGCTGGGGAACGGTACGGTTACCGTAGCCCTGAGGTATGCCGAAGAACTCGAAGAAGGGGTCGCCGAAGAACTGGTTCTCCTGTGCCGCCACCACCTCCGTCTTGTCGATGTAGACCACGGCGGGTACCGTCTTCTCGGCAGCGTATGTGAGGTCGGGGAAGCCGCTCTCGCGCATCTGCTCCGAGGCGAACGAGTAACCTACCGCATCCGAACTCTTTATAGGATGAGAAGCTGTCGTATCCGTAGAGATAATGTTTACGTCGAGGTTGGCGAACCTGTAAACTCCGTATGCCGAGAGAGCGCCGCCTGCGAGTGCGGCGAAGAAGGCTACGGCGAAGATTTTTTTTCTCATATCCGTTATGATTTATTGTTCTGATTACAAATACGTATCGCATTCGGGTTTATTGTATCGCACCTGCATTAATAGTGGCGCGAGGGAATAGAGCCGTATAAAGACAAACGCCGTACTGTAAAGATTATTTCGTACGGCGTAAAAGATTTTGTCTAAAGAGTGTCAGAACTGTTCGAGTACCCTTATTCTCTGCTCTATCGGCGGGTGGGTGGCGAAGAGTCGGTTGAATACTCCGCCCTTGACGCCGTGGAATATGAATAGTTGGGCCACGTCGTCACGCCCTGTGTTCTGCAGACCGGGGTCACCCGATATCTTGCGCAGAGCCGATGCAAGGGCCAAGGGGTTGCGTGTCATGGCGGCCGAGCCGGCGTCGGCCATGAACTCGCGTTTGCGCGATACGGCGAAACGCATCAGCATGGTGAAGAAATAACATATACCCACAATAATGAGAGCCACCAAAGCGACGATAACGGTGCCCCCTTTGTCGCGCGAATTGCCTCGGCTGTAGCGTGCCGAAAGTATCACCTGCAGAATGATCTCGGCGAGTATGGCGAATATGCCTACGAATATTATAGACACTATCATCAGCCTTACGTCGCGATTGCGTATGTGGCTTAGCTCGTGTGCCACTACGGCCTCCAGTTCGGCATCGTCGAGACGCTCCATTATGCCGGTGGTGAGGGTCACGGTGTAGCTCTTCTTGTCTATGCCGCTGGCGAACGCGTTCATAGAGGCGTCGTCCACCACGTTTACCTTGGGCATGGCCATGCCCTGCGACATGCAGAGGTTCTCCACCATGTTGTAGATGCGCGGATTCTCGCGTCTCTCCAACGGACGGGCACCGGTTGCCGACCTTATCATGTTGGTGTTGCACGCGTAGGCTATCACGAACCACAAGGCCACGGCTCCCATTACGAAAGGTATGGCCTTCAGGAAATAGTCACGCCCCAAGGCGGCTATCACCGACTCGAAGTCGGCGTCCGCATATCCGCTATCGGCAACCACGCAGAAACTTATGAACAGACAGAACAGGTAGGTCGCTCCTGCCAGTATCAGCGGAAAGAGCGACAGCAACACTACCGATTTGGTGTTGTTGCGCCTCTGCTGTGTCTCTATTCCGACGTATCCCATGGCTTAAAACTTGATTTCCGGTGCCTTGTCCAACGAGGCGCGTTCGTTTACACCCACGTCGAACATCGGCTCTCTGCGGAAGCCGAACATGCCGGCCAAAACGTTGGCGGGGAATGTCTCTATGGCGTTGTTGTATTCGCGGGTGGCCGAGTTGAAGTAGCGGCGTACGGCGGCCAATTTGTTCTCTACGTCGGCTATCTCGTTCTGCAGCTGTATGAAATTGGTGTTGGCCTTGAGGTCGGGATAGGCCTCGAGCGTCACCTTCAAACCGGCCAATGCCGAGGTGAGGGCGTTTTCGGCCGCTATCTTGTCGTCGATGCTACGCGCCCCGACGGCTCCGTTACGCGCCTGAATGACCCTGTCCAGCGTCTCTTTCTCGTGGGCGGCATAGCCCTTGACCGTAGAGACCAGCTGAGGGATGAGGTCGTGACGTTGTTTGAGCTGTACGTCGATGTCGGCGAAAGCGTTCTCGCGGTTGTTGCGCAACCTTACGATGCGGTTGTAGATGCCTGCCACTATGAGCACCAGCAACAATACCGCGGCGGCTACGATTATTGCAATCATGATATTATGTTTTAGCCAGAGGCCGGGCCTCTTTTGTCATTTTAACTACGACGGGAGTTTTAAGCTCCCGCTTTAAAGGTTAAACGCACTCTTTATCTGCTCTACGGCATCGAGCTTCTCCCATGCGAAGAACTCGGCCTTGCGTACCGTAGGGAGGCCGTTCTCCATGACGGTGACATCGGCGGTGTAGGGCTCGCGGCCGAAGTGGCCGTATGCCGCCGTGGCCTCGAAGATGGGAGCGGTAAGACCGAACCGTCGCACTATGGCCGCCGGACGGAGATCGAACAGACCGGCTATCTTGCGGGCTATCTCCCCGTCGGTGAGTGCGCATTTCGATGTCCCGAAGGTGTTGACGAAGATGCTTACCGGCTCGGCCACACCTATGGCGTAGGCCACCTGCACCATCACCTCGTCGGCAACGCCCGCCGCCACCATGTTCTTGGCTATGTGACGGCATGCGTAGGCTGCGCTACGGTCCACCTTGGAAGAGTCCTTGCCCGAGAAGGCGCCGCCCCCGTGGGCCCCCTTGCCGCCGTAGGTGTCGACTATGATTTTGCGTCCGGTAAGGCCTGTGTCGCCGTGAGGTCCGCCTATTATGAACTTGCCGGTGGGGTTGACGTGCAGTATGTAGTCGTCGTGTATGAGCGAAAGGAGTAGCTCGTTGCCGTTGCGTCTGAGGAAATCTTTGACACGAGGCATCAATATGCTCTTCACATCCTCGCGTATGGTCTCCTGCATCCGTCGCTCCGCCTCCTTGTCGCCGCCGGGGACGAACTCGTCGTGTTGCGTGGATACCACTATGGTGTGTATTCTCCGAGGCTTGCCGTTATCGTCGTACTCCACTGTCACCTGCGATTTGGAGTCGGGACGCAGGTAGGTCATCTGCCGACCCTCCTTGCGTATTGCGGCCAGCTCCGTCAGTATGTAGTGCGACAACATGAGCGAGGCGGGCATCAGCTCCTTGGTCTCGCGGCAGGCGTAACCGAACATTATGCCCTGATCGCCGGCGCCCTGCTCCTCCGCGCTCTCCCTTACCACGCCCTGATTTATGTCGGGCGACTGTTCGTGTATGGTGGACAGCACGCCGCAGGAGTTGCACTCGAACATGTAGTCGGCTTTGGAGTAGCCTATGCGCTCTATGGTGCGGCGCGTTACGGACTGCACGTCCACGTACGCCGACGAGCTGACCTCGCCGCTAACCACTACCAAGCCGGTGGTACACAACGTCTCGCATGCCACCTTGGCCGACGGGTCGTTGCGCAGAAACTCGTCGAGGATAGCGTCCGATATCTGGTCCGACACCTTATCGGGGTGTCCCTCCGATACCGATTCCGATGTAAATAGAAATCCCATTTCAAAAAAGTCTTATAATTAAACCTCGTTCCCGAATAACCATATCCGCCGGAGTACCGGACCTATACGGCCTTGTCGAAAACGCTCAAACGGGAAGATTACAGAAGACAGGCCCCTGTCGGGCTCACTTAAGAAACGCTTTTTAGCATTTTTTAATGTGGTTGCAATCGATCCAAATCTTTCCACAAATACGAACGCAAATATATCTCTTTTATTTGTCATTTGCAAACGTTAGAACAGTAAGTATACGCATAGCGTTATGGGGGTGTTGCATACGTTTAACGTAACATCTAATCGTGCTGATTCATAAATAGCGCTAATTATTTGGTTGTTAAAATTATATTTTATATTTTTACTTGGGAAAACTAACGTCTCTCTAATTTCAAATGAGAGATCCCTAAAGATAGGAAAGAAAGAGAATATATCAGAATATTATTCAGGTATTTGTAAAATGAAATACATGTAATAATCCTTTAAAATTCATTGCAATGGAGACACATCTGAATGTACAATACGATAATTCAAAAAAAATCGGCATCCGGATATTGTTGGCTGTCGCATTATGTGCGTTAATCTCTTGTGCCAAATCGGAAACGGGTGAAGAGGCGCCGAACGTGCGCATATCATATATGAACGACACGTTTATAAGTGAGGACGGTAGCGATATGACCGCGAGGGAGGATTATATTCTCAGGTTCGACGCCGAGGCTAACGGCAACTATCGTCTCACTGATGATGAGGTCGTAAGCACTGTGCTGTCGTTCGCATCCGGAGGAGTTGGTAGCTCGTCAGACATGCAAACATTATCTGCCAATGGGATAAATATCAAAAACATCAAACCGTTACGTGATCGGTCGATGATGTTTGTCGCCGAAGACGACCGCGCTCCGATATTCCCGTTGGTAGTAGAGTTCGATGGTCCAGAGGGAGCGGGATTTGCCGTATGCTCCGGCGACAAACGATATGAAAAGGTGTTTTGTTATGTACCGAAAGGCGATTTGGGCGATACGCTTAAAATAGATATGCTAAAATATTTCTATCGTTCGGTAGAGTACGATATAAACGACTCTGTCGCAAGGTTCAATGCACAAATAGATTCGTTGCATGTTTTAGAACGTAGCGCCACATACGCCTATTCGGTATGTTCTAAACATGGCACTGGCTTGCAAGACGGGATGTTCTGTATGGGAGAGGAATACACCGAATTAAGTAAAGGTGAAAATTATATGGGGTTGAAATTGAAATGAAAACAAGAATATCCTTATAATAAATTTATGGAACAAAGAGCCGATAACTCTGCTTATACAAGTCAAGGAAAGGTTATCTTAGGCTGTGTTCCTGTAGCTCTCGGACAAGCCATCGCCTTTAAAAAATACGATTATCTTCCAGCAATATCCGCTATGTGGAATGATATCAACAATATCGGTGATATAACAGGTACCCGATATGAAGATGTAGTGGCACAATATCTAAGCGATTTGGCTTACCGGCTTAGGATAAGCATCACTCCTACCGGAACCAACTCCAAAGAGTGGAAAATGTTGAAATATTTAGACAGTGTCAAAAACATACACAAAATTAATTTTGAACATATAGAGAAACCCGGTTACTCTACAATGCAAGAAAAAGACATACTGATGAATTATTTTTCAGATGCAGTCCAAAAGAAAGATCCTGTGATAATAATGTCTGAAGTGAAAACAAAAGAAGGTACGGCCGGTCATGCGTTTGTTGTGGACGGAGTGAAATATTCTATGGGAGAACTATATGAAATCATAGGCACCGAATACGGTGGAGGTATTAATAAAATGTACAATACGTTAGGTTTCAAACATTACCTGTGGATCAACTGCAACTGGGGATGGGGAGGCAATTCCGACGGACTTTACGATTATGAGAATCTGAAAATAAGAAAATACGACTATACATTCACTGATATTTATTCGTTCACACGTTTGAAATAAATTCGCACATAAAATATTCGCCATGAAAAAATTACTCATATTCCTGCCTGTATTCGCATTTGTTTTCGGATGCGGTAAACACAACGATGATTATAAGGAGAATATTCCGAACGGATCCCATGCCTATCCGCCTAAAGAAGAACCTACAAAGACTTATTCGCTCGATGAGTTAAGGGCTTTTTATGACGAAGATGCCGATCTGAAAGTATGCGACTATTTCATTCGAGGATACAGAACCGTCACGTCCGTAAATGTCATATATCGTGAAGAACCTCCTAAAGAGACGTATCATATATCGATAGAGATGAATGGTCCTACGATAAGCGGCGGTATTTACAAAAGCGATCCGAGCGACGATGGATTCAAAGAACTTGCCGAAGCCAACGGTGAAGTTTTCGGCGAAAACGATGCTATCACGCATTATTGCGCTGAAAAAACGATAATGTCGTTAAATAATGTGAAATTTTACCTGTATGCTCTCGATGACTATGATGAAAAACATCCCGCAGGCAGTCTATTGAACGATATTTGCGGATATTGGTACGGTAAACGGTTCCGAAGACCTTCGATAGGTCAATGGTACATCACGTCACTTAGTTATTACCGGAATAAATTGGATGAATTCAATGCTTCTGATGAAACACTGATAGAGACCACTTGGAGTGTCATTGATGTAGAATACCCTGCTTTGGCCGGTACATACTCATTTCACCTTATTGCCAAAAGCGGCGAAGAGGTGCTCTGCGACAAAATCATCGAGAACGTAGAGCTTCCTGCGAGAAGATAACCGTCCTTTCTATTAAAGCAAAAGCGTCGTAAATATCGTTTTACGTATTTAACTGAAACATTTCATACAAAAAAGCCGGATGAGTAATAGATTAACTCTCCGGCTCTTTTCATCGATATAGTTCGATTATCTCAAAATCGTCTCCGCACGGTCGGCGCCGACGGATACGATCTTGATGGGTACCTGCAATTCGGTCTCAATGAACGAGATGTATTTTTTAAGCTCCTCCGGCAACTCGTCGTAGCTACGAGCTTTGCTTATATCGCATTTCCAGCCCTTGAACTCGGTGTATACCGGCTCCACCTTGGCCATTGGGTCGAACGGATAGCGGTCGGTCTTTTTGCCGTCCACTATATATGAGGTGGCTACCTTGATGGTATCGAAGCCGTTGAGTACGTCGGACTTCATCATTATGAGCGAGTTGACGCCGTTTATCATGACCGCGTATTTGAGCGCCACGAGGTCGAGCCATCCGCAACGGCGGCGGCGTCCGGTGGTTGCACCCACTTCGCAACCCACCTCGCACAGGGTGTCGCCGTCCTTGTCGAACAGCTCGGTGGGGAAGGGACCGCTACCCACGCGCGTGCAGTAGGCTTTGAATATGCCGGAGATGCGGCCTATGCGGTGAGGGGCGATACCTAAACCGGTGCATACTCCGGCAGTGGTGGTG
>CAMWRR010000073.1 GCA_947176715.1 uncultured Rikenellaceae bacterium
AGCCGCATCTTCGAAGACGAAGCAAAGGCTGAGCGCAACGCGGCCCGCAAGGCCCGGGAGATGGTACAGCGCAAGACTGTGCTCTCCGGCTCGGGACTGCCCGGCAAGCTGGCCGACTGCTCGTCACGCGAGCGCGACAAGGCCGAGATATTCCTCGTGGAGGGTGATTCGGCGGGCGGCTCGGCAAAACAGGGTCGCGACCGTATATTCCAGGCCATACTGCCACTGCGAGGCAAGATCCTCAATGTCGAAAAGGCCATGAAGCACAAGATCTTCGACAGCGAGGAGATACGCAACATATTCAACGCATTGGGCGTAACGATAGGCACCGAGGAGGACAGCAACGCCGTCAACCTCGAGAAGATGCGCTACGGCAAGGTGATAATCATGACCGATGCCGACGTGGACGGTAGCCATATCGCCACGCTTATAATGACCTTCTTCTTCCGCCACATGATGGACGTCATCAAGAACGGTCACCTCTACATAGCCACTCCGCCGCTCTATCTGGTCAAGAAAGGTGGCAACAACCAACGCAACAAAGGGATATATTGCTGGACCGACGAAGAGCGCCAGAAGGCCCTCGAAGAGATAGGCAACGGCGCCGAGACACAACGCTACAAAGGTCTAGGCGAGATGGACCCCGAACAGCTTTGGGAGACCACCATGTGCCCCGACACGCGAATACTCCGCCAAGTGACCATAGAGAGCGCCGCCGAGGCCGACAGACTCTTCTCCATGCTCATGGGCGACGATGTGCCGCCACGCCGCGAGTTCATCGAACGACACGCCAAATACGCCAACATAGACGCGTAACGCAATAACCGACAGGCACATTGGATTCAGTGTGCCTGTATTTTTATCGCATATCGCAACACCCTTCAAGATATGTCGGAAACACTCGTCATACCATCCGGTGCCTCCAAAGAGGAGAGATACCGCTCACTGTCGACGCAACTGTCGGCCCTCATAGCCGCCGAGACCGACCGTACGGCCGCATTGGCCAACGTGACCGCGGCACTGCACGAGGCATTGGGCTTTTTCTGGACAGGCTTTTACCTGACAAAAAACAACACCCTGACGCTCAATGTGTTTCAAGGCCCCATAGCTTGCAGCCGCATAGCCTACGGACGCGGCGTATGCGGTACGGCATGGGCCGAGAGGCGTACTATAGTAGTGGACGACGTGGACGAATTTCCCGGCCACATAGCCTGCTCGTCGCTCTCCAAGAGCGAGATAGTCGTGCCGCTGATAAAAAACGGCAAGGTATTGGGCGTGCTCGACATAGACTCCGACAAGCCGGCCATGTTCGACGACACCGACCGCAAGATGCTCGAAAAGCTGTGCGAAACGATAGTCGACACTTGCTTCTAACACGACAATAATCATCTAACAACCAACACAATACCATGAAAAAATACATAACAGCCATCATAGCCATACTGTCGCTTGCCACCGGTTGCGACAACATACTGAAACACGACAAACCCACCATAGCCGTATCGATAGAGCCGTTGCGCTACTTCGTGGAGAGAATCGCGGGCGACGACTTCGAGGTGGTATCTATAATACCCGAGGGTGCATCGGCCGAGAGCTACGAGCCCACGCCGCAGAACATGCGTGACGCGGTCGCCTCGGACCTCTTTCTCTGCATAGGTTTGCTCGACAACGAGCGTAATATGATAGAGGCCGCGAAAGCCGACACTACCGCACGGGTAATAGAGCTATACAAATCGTGCATACTTATGTCCCCCGACGGCCGTTACCTCACCGAAGGGGTCGATTACAGCGACTCGCTCCGCGGCATAGACCCGCACGTATGGATTACTCCGGCCAACGGCGTAAGGATGTCCGAGAAGATAACCGAGGCGCTATGCGAGCTCGCTCCCGACAACGCCGCACGTTACCGCAACAACAAAGTACTGTTTCAGAACGATATAGACCTGCTATACATCCTTGCGGTCACCAAAGCGCAGGACAAACACCTGCCCAAGGCCATAATCTACCACCCGGCACTAACCTACTTGGCCGACTGTTGCTTTTTCGAGCAGATAGCCATAGAAAAAGAGGGGAAAGAGCCATCGGCGGCAGACATCAAGGAGATCATAGAGACAGGCCGTAAAAACGACGTAAAAAGGGTCTTTTACCAATCGCAACTCAACCCCGAAAGCGTAAAGGTCATAGCCGACGAGATAGGAGCTACACCTACGGAATTCAATCCGTTGGCAAGCAACTGGTTACTCAGCCTCAAAACGCTTATAGAGCAGATATATGAGTAACGAACTCATCCGGCTCAGGGGCGTTTCCGCCGGTTACGACGGCACCATAGTGCTCCGCCATGCCGACCTTGCGGTAAACGACCGCGACTTCATCGGCATAATAGGCCCCAACGGAGGCGGCAAAACCACCCTCGTCAAGCTGTTGCTCGGCCAGATAACACCTGTGACAGGCACCGTAGAACGCTCCGACAGGCTCGAACGCATAGGCTATCTGCCACAGGCCGACTCTACAGACAAAAGATTCCCCATAACGGTGCGGGAGGTGGTGTTATCGGGACTGCAATCGACCAAAGGATTCTTCGGACGCTACGGCAAAAAAGAGCGGCTGAAAGCGGCCGAAATAATGTCGCGTTGCGGAATAAGCCACCTTTCAGACAAGCTGGCGGGCGAACTATCCGGAGGGCAGCTCCAACGCGCATTTCTGTGCAGAGCCCTCGTATCGTCGCCGCAGTTGCTAATACTCGACGAGCCTAACACCTACGTAGACAACAAGTTCGAGAGCGAGCTATACGAACTTTTACGCGAACTCAACGAGTCGATGGCCATTATAACCGTATCGCACGACGTAGGCACCATAGCCTCCTACGTAAAGAGCATCGCATGCGTCAACGGATGCCTCCATTACCACAACTCAAACACCATTTCGCAAGAGGATCTGGACAGGTACGAATGTCCTATATTGTTAGTAACGCACGGCGACGTACCGCATACCGTACTGGAGACCCACAAACACACGAAACATTGCGGATGCGAATAGAAATTTATCCGAAGGACGGCGATTGTCGTCCTTTTTTAATTCCAAAGCACAAACTAAATCGTTTTAGCAGAAATTCACGGCCCTATTTTAGGGGTGTAATTAAATAAATATCTGTAAATTACATATCATATCCGTATTATCGACACCCAAACTCAACTCTCCGACACGACGATAACCTAAGTATACATATTAACTCCTCGCAAATATCGGCTTTACGAGGAGTTAATGTTTATTCGGAATGTTTTTATGGGATTCTAGTGCAATTACAAATGTAACACAATAGACTATTTACATTTGTATTTGCATGTAGTTTATTGATTATCAAACGATTTAAATGTGCCGTTATCGTACAACAATACCACCTTTATGACCTTGGGTTGCTCGGAATTGTCATTAGTTACATTTGTAATCACGGCATTTTTTGTTGTATCGGCCTCCTGTTCCACTGATACTTCCTCCCCTGTTTTACCGCTATCGACAACTCCTTTATTCACACTATCCGCACTATCTTCAGGGGTGTTGAGCACTACTCTATCATTACTTTCGGTAATATTCGTAACTACACTTTTATCAATGTATTGCGCGTTATTAATATTGTGCGATATTACCCTATTATCATCTCTCACAGGAGGCTCCGCAGACATCGATTCGCCCCCCGTCCATACGGGCATATCGTCCACGACATACCCACTGTCGTACACCTCGTCATAAAGCTCCTCGGGTTCCGTTATGCTGCCGACCATATCAACGGTCTGACCCACAGCGAAATCGCTTTGACTTTGCCTGAAATCGGGAAACAGATAACCGTCATTGTCAACCTCCTTACGGTCATCGAGATATTCGGTAACATCCTTTACGGCATCGCTACCGGACAACTCCACGTCCCGAAACATAGGCCCCTTGCCCAGCAACAGCCAGTCTGCGCTTACATCCGGAAACCGCCTCAATAGACGCTCTAAAAAGTCGAACCGCGGCTTATTACGCCCGGCCAATATGTGGGATATCCCGGACGGCTGAACCCCCATTATTTCGGCAAAACGCTGCGAGGTGTATCCCTTGGCGGCCAATAATTGCTCCAATCGCTCTTTCATTATATACAACTATTTGATTACAAACAATAAAGGTTGCATTATCTAAACCTTTTTATTTACAAATATAATAATTATTTTACAAAACACAAGTCCTTGTTACATTTGTCAAAAGGCAACCTAACACGCCTACCGAAACACTTGAAGCAATTATTTATATGCAACATACAATTAATTGATATATCATATTTTATACACTTAATTATACTCTATTGGGGCAATATTGTACTTGCATCAAACAACCAACAGAAAACCATCAAGAACAACAAAAATAAACAACAAACAAAACACTGATTTACCGTAAATTACATAGCCTTATATAAACGAAGTATAATTATCAAAACAGTTCTGAGCAGTGTATTTGTTACACTTGTAACCGACATTCACATTAATTTTGTTAAGCAGACAAGCGGCAATAAAAAAGTCGGACAGAATCGCTCCTGTCCGACTTCGCTATTTATGGTTCCAGTAACCTACAACCCTATCTTCTCCGTTATGCGCGAGAACTGTTCCGGGGTAAGTTTCAATTTCTCTCTGGAGAAATCCACATCCCTCTCGCTATTCATCGGTATGAGATGAATGTGTGCATGAGGCACCTCCAACCCCATTACCACTACCGCGACTTTTTTGCATGAGGTTACTATCTTTAGTCTCTCGGCTATTCTCTTTGCGAACACGTTCATGCGGGCGATCTCATCGTCGTCGAGATCGAAATAGTAGTCCACCTCTCGTTTGGGTATAACGAGCGTATGCCCTTCGGAGAGCGGGTTGATATCCAAGAAAGCGAGAAACTCGTCGTTCTCCGCAACCTTATAGCAGGGGATGTCTCCCGCAACTATCTTACTGAATATGGATGCCATTAGTATATTGTTTTAATTATTCTTAACCGGAATATACTTTCTCAGGACGGACAGCCCGACAAAACAGACTTATCCGCAAAACCACCCCTCTCTAAAAGAGGAGTTGATTATTCTCATTACGGCAGGTTAATTATGTTAACCCACACCGGCTATGTCTAACGACCGCTCCGCCGGCAACCTATACCGTAGCAGCGTTCTGCAGACCGGAAGACGATGCCGTTCCTGCCGGACTGCCGTGATGATCCTCGGTCTCCAGACGCTTCACCGACTCGATGCCTTTAATGGCGAGCACCTTGTTCATGACATTGCCGAGGTCCTTTTTATCCTTGACATACACTGTTATGCTCCCCTCGAAGATGCCGTCGTGGCTCTCGATGTAGAGCTTGCGTATGTTGATATCCATCTCGCCGGTGATAACGCTCGATATGTCGCGTAATATGCCGATACGGTCTATGCCACGTACCTCTATCACAGACAGATAAGAGAGTATCTTTTCACTCGACCACTTTATCGGGACTATTCTGTCGCCGTGACGGGCAGCCAGTTTTATGGCCTCGTCGCAGCTCTTCTTGTGTACGATCACCTCACCGTCGTTATCTCTGAAACCGATGACCTCGTCGCCCGGGATGGGCATACAGCACGGCGCTATCTTTATACTGTCGCCGGAGACGGCCTCGTTATGACCTTTGGTGTTGTTACCGAATAACTTGAGCGTATTCGACACCTGCAACGACCAATATTTTATCAGCTTGGTGGCGGCATTCTCGCGCAATATCTTATCCACATTGTCGAGCGAGATGATTCCGGCCCCCAACTTAACGTAGAACTCGTCCTTCGACGACGAATTATATGCGGGCAACAGCTTATGGAAGACGCGAGCGCTCGGGGTCACCCCCCTCTTTTTCATCTCCTCGTCGAATATCCTCATGCCGTTGCTCAGATTATTCTCGCGCTCCTTCTTTAGGAAGCTCTTTATCTTCTGTTTTGCCTTGGCAGTCACCACATGGTCGAGCGATTCGAGCACCGGATGCGCTGTGGCAGAGGTGATTATCTCCACCTGATCGCCGTTATTCACAGGTGTGTACAGCGACTCTATCTTATGATTGATCTTTGCGCCTATCGCCTTGTTACCCAGATTAGAGTGTATCTCGTAGGCGAAATCGAGCACCACAGCACCTTTCGGCATAGTGACAGACTCACCCTTGGGCGTAAATACCACCACCTCGGAGGTATAGAGATTGAGCTTGAACTCGTCGAGAAACTCCACGGCATCCTCCGTGGGGCTGTTGAGTGCGTTCTGCACCTCCTTTATCCACTTATCTAACTCACCCTCACGGTTTTCGATATTCTTATCGCGCTCCTTGTATTTCCAGTGTGCAGCAAAGCCCTTCTCGGCAATCTCGTCCATGCGCTCCGACCTTATCTGCACCTCGGCCCACACTCCGTCGGGACCCATCACGGTGCAGTGAAGCGCCTCGTATCCGTTGGCCTTGGGGATATTGACCCAGTCGCGGATGCGGTCGGGCTTGGGCTTGTATATGTCGGTGATGAGCGAGTAGATATTCCAGCATTGCGTCTTCTCCGGAACGAACGGTATGGGCTTGAACACTATGCGTATGGCGAACAGGTCGTATATCTCGTCGATGGTAACCATCTTGCGTTGCATCTTCTTCCAGATGGAGTATATCGACTTGACGCGCCCCTTTATCGTGAACTCTATGCCGCTCTCCTTGAGCTTCTCTATTATGGGGGCGTTGAACTTGTCTATGAACATCTTGCGCGACTCCTCCGTCTGCGAGAGCTTGTCCGCAATCTGCTTGTAATCGTTAGGGAAGCTGTATTTGAGGCTGAGATTTTCAAGCTCCGTCTTGATATTGTACAGGCCGAGCCTGTGGGCCAGCGGTGCGAACAGATAGATGGTCTCGCTGGAGATCTTCATCTGCTTGTCCACCGGCATGGCACCGAGCGTGCGCATGTTGTGCAGACGGTCGGCCAGCTTTATTATTATCACCCTCACATCGTCCGAGAGTGTCAGCAACATCTTCTTGAAGTTAGCCGCCTGCGACGAACTCTGACCGGCGAGCTCTCCCGCCTTTTTCATCTTGGTGAGACCGTCCACCATAGTGGCTACCTTCTTGCCGAAGCGGGTCTCCAAGTCCTCCACGGTGTAGTCGGTATCCTCCACCACATCGTGCAACAGGGCCGCGGCCACCGACTTGACGCCGAGCCCTATCTCCACCACCACTATCTTGGCGACGGCTATGGGGTGCAGAATGTAAGGCACTCCCGACTTGCGACGCACCCCGCGATGGGCCTCGTTGGCAAAGTTAAAGGAGTCGGTGACCAGCCTCCACTCCTCAGGAGTCTTGCAAATGGACTCGCAACATTTCAACAGATCGTCGAAATGGTCCTGAATCAACTTATCGTCCGCTTGAGTAAACATGATAACAAATATAGGTAATTTTTATCGAAAAACAGAGTCTCCCGAAAAAAATTACCTATATAAACAGACTTGGCCCTATCGTAGACATACGATGTTCCGAACATCACCTACGTCTACCCCGCTTTAAATCACGGGCCAGACATAGCTCACGAACCTGTATCGTCCTGCGTCACAAAGGGGCGAACGTTCCCGGCAAATGGCCTACTCCTCCGCCATCTCCTCCATATCGGGCTCGGCATCGTCGTCGGCCTTAGCCACAACGCCTTTACCCTTAGCGGTCTTCTTGCCGTCCGGAGCATCCATGCTCTTTTCGTAAGCGGCAATAACCTTAGCCTCTATCTCGGCGAGCAATTCGGGGTCGGCCTCCAGAGCTATCTTGACATTCTCGCGACCCTGTCCGAGCTTCTTGCCGTCGTATGAGAACCACGCGCCGCTCTTGACGATGATATTCTCGTCGGTGGCTATGTCTAGAATCTCGCCTATGCGTGAGATGCCCTCGCCGTAGACTATGTCGAACTCAGCCTTGCGGAAGGGGGGCGCCACCTTGTTCTTTACCACCTTGACCTTGGCGTGCGAACCGAGCACATCGTCGCCGTCCTTGATAGCCTGACCCTTACGTATGTCTATACGTATGGTTGCGTAGAACTTGAGGGCGTTACCGCCGGTGGTCACCTCGGGCGAACCGTAGGTGATACCCACCTTGTCGCGGAGCTGGTTGATGAATATGCAGACGGTATTGGTTTTGCTTATGGTACCGGTCAACTTCCTGAGCGCCTGCGACATAAGACGCGCCTGAAGGGCCATCTTGGAGTCGCCCATGTTGCCCTCTATCTCGGCTTTGGGGGTGAGCGCGGCCACCGAGTCTATGACTACTATATCCACGGCGCTCGAACGTATCAGCGAATCGGCTATCTCGAGAGCCTGCTCGCCGTTGTCGGGCTGGGCTATCAGCAGGTTGTCGATATCGACGCCCAACTTCTCGGCATAGAA
>CAMWRR010000074.1 GCA_947176715.1 uncultured Rikenellaceae bacterium
CGTAGGCCTTTCCTTTTGGCGGTTCTTGTAGCGTAGCGAAAAGACCGGCGGGCCGGAGCCTCCCCCCCCCGTCGGAGGCCCGCAAGTGAGGGTAACGGAGCTATAAGCGTTATTCGCGGAAAGCCACTAACTGCATCTATTCTACCTCTCGCCCGGTGCGGTCCCCCGCAGGCTCCGTCCCTGTGATGCTGGGGGAGGCACTGAGAAAAGCATGTGGCATACTTTATTGTAGTATATCTGTCCGAGGTACGAGGGTAGTCAGACACATTCCGGTTTTTCTGTTCGAGCGAATCTTCCTATCCAAGTGGAACGATGGTGGCAGCCTTTCCCTCCTTATTCCGTCCGTGTGTCAGTAAGACTATTAAATGTACTTATTGTTGTCCGTCAAAACTTATATAGGCTATAAATGTGCTTCGAGCGTAGCGAGGTCATTAAATATAATTCCGCTTGATTCGGTCCGAGGCACGAGGACCGTAGGCCTTTCCTCTTGGCGGATTCAAGGTGTAATGCAAAGACCGACAGACACACATGGGCATAAATTTACCATGTATTGAGGCCAGAGCCAGAGTCAGATGATAAAAGAGGTATAGGCATGTAGCCCATAGTTACGAAGTGCAGACAGTGTCAACTATTCCCATTAAATTCTAACCTCGAATACACGCAATAAAAAAGGGGGCGGTAATCTAACCGTCCCCTTTCTTCTCTAAAACTCCGTCAGACACAACTGCATCGTTGCGGCGGCCAATGCCGCGTCGTGTTCGTTTTCGATGATCGACTCGACTGTGGATAGCCATATATCGAGTCCGGAGAGGTATTCGAGCATCGATATGTGCCCGGCTTCGAGGGCTTTGTTGAGAAGCTCCACGGTGTTGCTACGCCTGAGGAGTCCCCGATACTGTTCGAGTGTCTCGAGCGACGACAGATACGACGCCTTTACCGATTCGAGTCCGGTAATTATATTGCTCCGCAATGCGTCGGCATTACGTCGGGCGGCCTCGCGAGAGGCTTTGGCGGCGCGCATGGTTCCGACACGTCCCCACAGAGGGATGGTTATGCCGGCCAACACGGCGTGCGACGGCTCCTTGGCGTCCATGTTGAGACGGTACCCGACCTTGAATCCGGGAACCCACTCGCTACGTGCCAGACGTACCTGCCTCTCGGCTATGAGCGTGTCTATTGCCGCCCCCTGCATGTCGTAGTCGAGCTGAGATGCCCGAGCCACGAAGTCGTCGGTGTCGCCTATGTCGAATAGGGGATAGAGGGTGTCGGCCACCTCGAAATCCTCCGGCAGAGAGGCCATACGACGCATGGCGCGCAGGTTGTTGTCGCGCTCCACGATAGCTTTACGATAACGGGTGGAGGCGTCCAACCGCAATATCTCCACCTTGTTTGTCTCTAAGGCGGAGGCGTCGCCCGATTCGAGCTGTCTGGCGAATATCTCTACGAGATGGTCGGCGTTTTTGAGCGACAGTTCGAGCAAGGCGACCATATTGTTGTGATATATGGCGTCTATGTACATGACCTGTGCCTCTCCGGCCAGACGACGCATGGCCGCCGAGTGTGCGGCGCGGCTCCCCGCCGCCGACAGACGGGCTATGCGGCCCCTGTTGACATATACGGTAGGGAAATCGAACCCTTGCGATACGTTCATCTCGAAAGATGTGTTCCTGTTCACGAAAGCGGCTATCTCGGCCTCCGGGTTCTCCGGACCGATGCCCACGCGCGCTTCCCGCAGCTCTGCCTCTAACTCGGCTTCGAGGGCCTTTGTCTCGGGGCTTACGGCCAGCGCCCGCTCTATGAACGAGGCGTAACCCGAGGCGTCGAGAGCATCGGAGTGCCGGTGTCCCGATAGCAGATAGTGGAAGCAGGAGTGGTCGGTGGGGGCGCATACGGCCACCTTGGTCTCCGGTCTCTCGTGCTGTGCCGAGGCCATAAGCCCCGACAGCGAGAGGAGTGTTAGGAAAAGTATCTTCTTCATGCCTTTTGATTTTTGCAGATGTATGTGTAGAATACGGGCACCACGAATAGGTTGAGAAGCGTGGATGTGAGAAGCCCGCCCAATATCACTATCGCCATTGGGCTCTGTATCTCGTTGCCCGGAAGCGAGCCGTTTATGGCTATGGGTATCATGGCCAGCCCGGAGGTAAGTGCCGTCAGTATGATGGGGTTGAGACGGTCGCGCGAGCCTACTGCCACCCTCTCGTACAGCTCCATGCCGCCGGCGGCCAAGTCGCGGTAGTGCGATATGAGCAGTATGCCGTTACGGGTTGCTATGCCGAAGAGCGAAATGAAACCTATGATGGATGGTATGCTTATCACGCCCGACGACACCCACACGGCGAAGATGCCGCCTATGAGGGCGAGCGGCAGGTTGAGAAGTATGACACCCGTTATCCTAAGGTCGCGGAACTCGCCGAAGAGCAACAGGAAGACCACCAAGAGCGAGAGCAGCGACGTGAGCATGAGGGTGCGCGATGCGGCCGCCTCGCTCTCGAACTGCCCGCCGTACTCTATGTGATAGTTCTCAGGAAGCTCTATCGACTCGTCTATGCGGCGCGATATCTCGCCCACGATGCCACGCAGGTCGCCGCCGTCGACATTGGCCGACACCACCACCTTGCGTATGACGTTCTCGCGGTTGACCGAGTTGGGACCGGAGGTGGAGACGATCTCGGCGATATAACCGAGCGGCACCTTGACGGCGCGACCCTCCACCGTGGCGTCGAAGAGCATGTCGCCGAGCGCCTCTATCGACTCGCGGCTACGGTCGTCGAACTTGATGGTGACGTCGATGTTACGCTCCTTGTCGTACACCTGCGACACCACGCGTCCCGAGAGGGCAACCTCTATGTCCTCCACGAACTCGCCCACAGGTATGCCCAAACGGGCCAACACCTCGCGGCGCGGCTTTATGTGTATCTGCGGACTCTCTATCTGTTGCTCCACGTTGACATCGACAAGTCCCGGAATGTCGTCCACGAGCGACTTGATGCGCCCGCCTATGGCGAACATCTCGTTAAGGTCGGTGCCGAATATCTTGATGGCTATGTTGGAGCGTGTGCCCGACAAAAGCATGTCCATACGGTGAGATATGGGCTGTCCTATCTCGAATACCGCCCCGTTTATGGTGCTCAGTTTGTCGCGCACATCGGCGAACAGCTCCTCGCGACTGCGATCCTTAAGCTCGAACGGCACGTCCAGCTCCGAGGTGTTGGAGCCGAGGGCGTGTTCGTCTAGCTCGGCGCGTCCCGTCTTGCGGGCCACTGTCTTGACCTCGGGTATGGTCATAAGCATCTCCTCGGCTATGGAGGCTATGCGGCCGCTGTGCTCTATGTTGGTGCCGGGGAGCGATGCCAAGGCTATCGACATGGAGCCTTCGTTGAACGGCGGCAGGAAGCTGCGGCCCAAGGTGGTCATCACAGCCAGCGCACCCGCGAGCAATACCGCCGCGGCACCTACAACTATCTTGCGGTGCCCTAACGCCCACGCGAGCATCCTGCCGTAACCCTCTTTCATATTGCGTGTTATGCGCGGCTCTTTTTCGTGGCTGTCGAGCATACGCGGCGAGGTGAGCATATAGCTGCATAGCACCGGCGTAAGGGTGATGGCCACCACCATAGAGGCGAAGAGCGACACTATGAACGATACACCCAGAGAGGTAAGCATACGCCCCTCCATGCCGCTGAGGAAGAATAGCGGCAAAAAGGTCACTATGATGATGAGTGTGGCATTGAAGATAGACGACCGTATCTCCGCTGAAGCGTGATATATGACTGTAAGGGCCGGTTCGCGCCTCTCCTCGGGCAAGAGGTGGTTCTCGCGCAACCGCCGGAACACATTCTCAACGTCTATGATGGCGTCGTCCACGAGCGAACCTATGGCTATGGCCATGCCGCCGAGGCTCATGGTGTTGAGCGTAAGCCCCATAGCTTTGAGCGTAAGTATCGAGAATAGCAACGACAAGGGTATGGCTATCAGCGATATGACAGTGGTGCGCACATTGGCCAAAAATATGAAGAGTATAATCACCACCAGCACGGCACCCTCTATCAGGGCGCGCTCTATGTTGCGTATGGAGGCGTCTATGAATGTGGACTGACGGAATATCTCGGTGTTGAACTCCACGCCGTGGGGGATGTTCTTCTTGAGGTCGGCCAAGGTCTCGTCCAGCTTCTCGACCAACCGGTGGGTGTCGACACCCGGCTGTTTGGTCACCGAGAGCAACACGGCGGGGTGCCCCTCCACCGACGCCTGTCCCAATATGGGCGACTTGACACCTATCTTGACGTCGGCTATGTCGGCCAAGGTGACGGGCAGACCGTCCGCCTGTTTTACCACCGAGCGCCCCATCTCGTCGGGGTCGGTGGTGCGGGCCGTGCCTCTTATTATATACTCGTTGCCGTGGTCGTTGATGATGCCGCCCGCCGCATTGGCGTTGATGTTCTCGGCGGCGGCTATCGCTTCGTCCACGGTGACGCCGTAGTGCTTCATGCGGAGCGGGTCGAGAAGTATCTGGTATTCGAGTATCTCGCCGCCCGACACCGTCACCTGCGCCACCCCCTCCACGGAGAGCAGACGCGGACGCATGGTCCAGTCGGCGAGGGTGCGCAGGTCGCCTATCGACATGCTATCGGCGGTCATGCCTATAATCATCACCTCGCCCAAGAGCGACGACTGCGGCGCGAGGGTAGGGGTGCCGGCTCCTGCGGGAAGCGCCTCGGCCACGCCTACCAGCTTCTCCGATACTATCTGACGGGCTATGTATATGTCGGTGCCCCAGTCGAATTCGACCCACACCACCGAGAAGCCTGTGGACGACTGCGAACGCACGCGGCGCACGTCGGTGGCTCCGTTGAGAGCCGTTTCCACCGGGAAGGTGACCAGACGCTCCACCTCCTCGGCGGCCAGGCCCTGAGCCTCGGTCATCACCACCACCGTGGGGGCCGTAAGGTCGGGGAACACATCCACCTCCATACGCGAGGCGGTGTACGACCCGGCTATGACGAGCAACAGAGAGAGAGCCAACACTATCAGCCTGTTGTCGAGGGAATATTTTATTATCCTGTTTATCATGACTCTCTGTTTTAGTGGCTATGGCTGTGGGCGGGCACCGAGCTAGATACCCCCGCCAACTTGACGTAATAGGCCCCTTTGGATACCACCTCGGCACCCTCTTCGAGCCCGGCTACTATCTCTACGTCGACACCGTCGCTCACGCCCGGTTTTACATATATCTTCTCGAACTCCTCCGGCCCTATCTTTATGAATACGGAGTAGGCCCCCTGTTCCTCCACGAGCGAGCCTACCGGAACGGTCAGAGCGTCGCGCTTTTCAGACCCTGTCAGGTAGACGTCGACGTATGACCCGGGGATCAGGCTGCCGTCGTTGTCGAACTCGAACGTCACCGGCACGAAGAAGCCGCCGTCGGTAGAGCGTCCCCCCGCAAGCAGACGACCGCCCATGACCGATACGTCGTGCGTTTTGCCGTCGTAGGGGGTGACGAAACGTGCCGACGAGACGTCGCCCAGCTTCGCGAAGTCGCGCCCGGCCACATCGGCCCGTAGCTGCAGACGACGGTTGCGCGACACGGTCATAAGAGGCGCTCCCGAGGCCACGTATTCGCCCTCGCGCACCTGCAGGGACGCTATATAGCCGCCTATGGGGGCCACTATGCGCTTGCCCTTGGCCGCAATGTTGCGCGATAGCGTCTCCATGCGCGCCTTGGCCTGCATGTAATCCGCCTTGATAGCGGCCAGCTCCTTGGCGCTCACTATGTTATCGGCCGCCAGCTCTTCTGCGCGCTTATAGTCGCCTTCGGCCTTCTCGTAGGCCGCCTTGGCCGAGCGGTAGAGCTCGGGGTAGTTGTCCGAGGACATATCGTCGGAGGTTATGACCATGAGGGTCTCGCCCTTGGTGACAGCCACGCCGTCGGCCAGACGACGGGCCGTGAAGCTGACGATGCCCGATGCCGACGCCGACACCACCGACTCGTCGCCCTGTGCCGGAACTATCTGCCCGGAGGTGCGGACCACCTCGCGGATGGGTTTTGTCACCGCCTTAGACATCTCGAAGCCGAGCTTCTCTGCCATTACGGGGTTGAAGGTTATGCCCTTGTGGTCGCCATCCTTGTGGGTGTCGCCTGCGGGACCGTGTGAGTGGCCGTCGTGGTCATGCCCCTCGTCATGATTGTGGGCCTCGCCGTCGTGGGTGTGGCCGTCATGGTCGTGGTTATGGCCGTCATGGTCGTGGCCCTCTTCGCCGTGTTCGTGGTCTTCGTGACCGGCGGTATGCGTGTGTTCGTGACCGGCATGGTCGTGCGCCCCGGTGCCGTTGCCGGACGCGCATGACAATACGAACAGTAATGCCGGGATAAGCATTAATCTCTTTGACATGTATGTTATGTTGTGGAGTTAGTATTTAGGTTTGATAAGGAGCGGCCGGACGGGTGTGTCCGTGCCTTATTGCAAGAGGCACGGAGGGGCGCGCAACGACAGGGCCGACCGATAGCCCGCAATAAGGGGAGGGGGTGTCGTGCGTCGGAACGATAAGGCGTATGACACCTCGGCCGTCGGAATATCGACGTCATGTACGGCAATGGCCGCCCATGCCGGCAGGTCTACCGTTACATCGTTCGTCTCATGTGATGCCTGCGACAGTTGCTGGGGTGTGGTGAACAGGGCTTTGGCGCTGCACTCGTCGTCGCACGTGTCTTTGCCGTGGTCGTGACAATGCCCCTCGCATACGTCGGATGAGAACGCGAAACACACCGTCCCCTCGTGGTGATGGTGGGAGACGGCGGCGTGGGCCACGAAAGCGAGTGTGGCGAGCAATAAGAGCGTTATGCGATATATGCCTCTGTTCATGCTTTTGCAAATATAATAAAAATAGTCTTGCAACCAATGTGCGACATTATTTTCAACAGACAGCCAATCTCTTATGGCGGTCGCCCTGCCGCCTTGCGACAAATAAATACGGGAAACCGTCGGCCTCCCGTATTTACTGTCGCAGACATATCTTGCCGCGATATACTCCCTGAAATATCCGAGAGGTTGACGCCGGAATACATGTCACAGCATCGGAGCGGCAAGGTTCACCGTCTACTCGAACACATCGTAACCGAACTTGACCAACACGGGGTTGGAGTCGATATCGTCGCTTTTTGCCGAAATGTAGAAACCGTCCTCCGCATAATATGTAAATAGCCCTGTAGTAGTGTTTAACTTGCCCTCCGGGTCTTCTATCATAATTGTGCTGACACCGCCCGATTTTTTGTCGTACTCGACGTAATGCACCTCTTTACGGAACATGAAAACGAACCGGAACTTGTCTGCGGTCTCGTTGCAGCACACCACGTTGGTGGCGATATTGTCGGTGAACTCCTCCGTGTTGCTCGTCTGAAACAGTTCGTATGTGTCCTTGCCTTGTTTGAGCGATTCGGGAAGTTTGTGCTTTCCGAAGTCGATGCGGTAGGCGAGCGCTATCTCCATGCTGTCGGGGGCGGCTCTGTAAACGGAGTCGGAGAAGAAGTCGGCATATAGCAGGGTGTTTTCCTTGCCTGCGAGCAGACACCCTTGATTGTAGCCGTCTTTCCGATTGAACCCCGAATAGGAGTATTCATACCCGAAATCATCGTTCATGCGGCCGAACATAGGTGTGATAATGCCGGGAACTCCGTTAAAGACGTTTTCCACGATGTAACCGCCCGAAGAGAGAGGAATCATCCGACAAGGATACTCGTCTTCGCTTCCGTTTATGGTCATGTTCGACAGATACCCGCCGTCCGTATCGTAAAACAGCATCCTGCGCGCCTGCCAGTCGAAGACGGCCAACGAGTCGCCCCTCATAAAGATGCAGTCGGCCTGCGTGTATTCGTTGGCGGCCCGGCCTCTTGTCCCCACGTTGAAAAGATGGCGGCCCGACCGGTCGAACGCGAAGACCTCGCCTCTCGATCGGATGAAGAACTTATCGTCGTCGATGACAAACCCGTCGATATATGCCAACAACGACTTATCGGTGGCCTCAAGCTCGATAATCTCTCCGTCGTTCATATCCACGGTTTTCACATTGTCGAAATCTATGGCAACGACATCGGACGATTGCCGCGTATTGTTACAGGCATAAAGCGATGCCGCAATAATAACAAAACCTATTTTCCGCATAACATACACATTAAACCACCGTATCGCAACGATGTTTATCCGAACAAATATACCACTATTCCCCCAATATCCCCACCATCCGCCCTAAAATCCACGTGCCCACCCCGACATCCCCGTCTTCACCGCATACCGAGCCTCTCAAAAGGGGCTGTGCCCCCTCGTTTTTGCTTACTTTTGTCGAGTG
>CAMWRR010000075.1 GCA_947176715.1 uncultured Rikenellaceae bacterium
TGCCGCGCCTCCTCCCCAGTCGGGCGACTGCTAGGAGACCTTGTCGGCTATGGCGCTGAATACGGGTCCCGACAGCGAGCCGCCTAAATATACCTTGTCCGAGCCTATGGGATGGAATGTCTCTATGGCCACTATGCACGAGTATTTGGGCTTGTCGGCGGGGAAGTAGCCCACTATGGAGCCGAGGTAATATCGCCCCCCGTTGACCAGATATCCCTGCCGCCCCTTGGCCACCTGTGCCGTACCGGTCTTGCCGGCCACGCGGTAGTTGTCGTTGCGCAATACGGCCGCCGTACCGTCGTTTACCACCCCCTCGAGCGACTCTTTGAGGAAGCGCAGAGTGGCCTGCGAGCAGATGTGTTCGTTGATGGCCTCGGGCCGGAACTCCTTTACGGTGGTGTTGCGGTTGCGTATCTCGGTCACCAGCAGAGGCTTCATGTAGCGGCCGTTGTTGGCTACGGCGTTGTATATGGCCAGAGTGTGTATGGGTGTCATCAGAAGCGCGTAACCGAACGACATCATGGTGAGGGTGGAGCCGTTCCACTGCTTGTCGCCGGGACGACGTATGATGGGGGCCGTCTCGCCGGGTACCTGCAATCCGTATTTGTCGGCCAGACCTTGCCTGTAGAGGTAATCGGTGAAACGTTCGGGGTCGGTGCCGTAATATTTGTTTATGGCCTTGGCGAAGCCTATGTTGGACGACACCTCGAAGATGCGTTTGAGCGATATTCTGCCGAAGCCGCCCCTGTGGCTGTCGGTCACTTTTACCTTGTAAGGGGTCATGTAGGCTACCCCGTCTCCGGTGTCGAACACCTCGTTGATGCTCGCCTTGGCATCGTCGAGCAGGGCCATGAGGCTTACGAGCTTGAATGTGGAGCCCGGCTCCATGTTCATGCCCACGCCGTAGTTGTAGTCCTCCACATAGCTGACCTTGCCGTCGGAGGAGGTCTGTTTGTTGAGGTTGGCTATGGCCCTTATCTCTCCGGTGGCCACCTCCATGAGTATGGCCGTGCCCCAGATGGCGTCGTGCTTGGCCAGCTGTTCGCGGAGCGATGCCTCGGCCGTCTCCTGCACCTCTATGTCGATGGTGGAGACCACGTCGTATCCGTCTATGGGGTTTATGTTGTCGGGGTTCGGTATGGGCATCCAGAAGTTGCCGGATATCTTCTGCACCGCCGTCACCCCGTCTATCCCGGCCAGCTCCTTGTCGAAGTAGCTCTCTATGCCGAAACCGCCGCTCTCGCTCACGCGTCCTATCGTTCGCCGGGCCATGTCGCCGTGCGGGAAGACGCGTTGCTGCAGGGTGTCGATGAGCATTCCGCCCCGGTTGCGTCCGCGCCTTAGTATCGGGAAGCCCACCACCTGTTTTAGCTCTATGTAGTTGATGCGTCGCGGCGTTATGCGCTTGTAGCGTCTCTTCTCGCTACGCCAGCGGTAGAGCGAGTCGCGGTAGGCCGTCGCAGGCCGGTCTTTGAAGAATGCGGAGAGCGAGAGGCTCAGCGAGTCGACCCCTTTTCGGAAAGCCTCGTCGTCGAGACCCTCGGCGGCAAGGTCCATGTATATGTGGTAGAGCGGTATGGTGGTGGCGAGCATACGGTTGTCGTGCGAGAGTATGTCGCCCCGCTTGGCCGTGGTGCTGCGGGTGCCGAAACTGCGTCCGTTCTTTGCCTCGTTGCGTAGCTCGAACCCCTCCGGTCCGTATTGTATGTATAGCGTGCGGCCTATTATTATCACTCCCGCCAAGAGAAATATGTAATAGAGATATAACGACCGGTCGTATATCTCTTTGCGGATATCCTTTTTAGGCTGCCTCGGCCTTTGATGCGGTTGCGGATTACGACGGTCCGCCCCGTGCTGTTCGGTGTATCGGTGCGGTGTCGTCATTGAATCTGTTTTGGCGGTATGTCGGTATCTATGAGGGGCAGGCCGCGCTCGGCCACCATCTTCTTGATGTTGGCCTCGCGCGTGGCCGATACCCGCTGGGTCTCGGTGGTGGTGGCCGTCACCTTGAGCCGCGCTATCTCGCGCTCCACCTCCAGTATGTCGCGGTAACGCTTCTGGGTGTCGAATATGTTGAAGATGTAGAGAATCATCAGAAAGACTATGTAAAGTATCGCGGGGAGACGTCGCGTCACACCCTCCTCGGAGAGGAAATTGCCGGATATTATGTCTTTCAGATTCATTATCTTGTGTTTGTTAGGCGCGGTTATTCGTTGTCGGCTCTCTTGCGGGCCACCCTCAGACGCGCGCTTCGCGACCTGCCGTTGCGCTCAATCTCCTCCTCGGAGGGTGTCACCGGCTTGCCTACGGCCTCTGTCGGGCACGACGCGTTGCCGTATATGTCGCGCCGCACCACACCGTCGAAGTTGCCGCTACGGATGAAGTTCTTTACCAGACGGTCTTCGAGAGAGTGGTAGGTTATCACGGCGAGCCGTCCGTCCGTGGAGAGCACCTTGACGCTCTGTTGCAACATCATCTTAAGCGCCTCCATCTCGCGGTTGACCTCTATCCTTACGGCCTGAAACAGTTTGGCGAGGAATTTGGTCTCGTCGCGTTTGGGGGTGAACCGCTTCACCGCCTCCATGAGGTCGCCGGTGGTGGCTATGCGCCGCGTCTCTCTGAACGATATTATCTCTGCGGCTATCTTGTGCGGCGACTGCAGCTCGCCGTAGTCGCGCAGTATGCGTGTGAGGGCCTCGTGGTCGTAGTTCATGGCCACATCCTCGGCCGAGAGCGAGGCGCGGTCGTTCATGCGCATGTCGAGCGGCGAGTCGAAGCGGAACGAGAAGCCGCGCGAGGGGTCGTCGAAGTGGTGCGACGATACGCCGAGGTCGGCCAGTATGCCGTCCACCGAGTCGATGGAGCGGGCCCGGAGCTGCGATCTCAGGAATCGGAAGTTGCTGCGTATGAATATGATGCGGTCGTCGTCGGGCAGGTTGGCCGCCGCGTCGCCGTCTTGGTCGAAGGCCACCAGCATGCCGTGACGCCCCAGTCGCGACAATATCCCGCGCGAGTGTCCGCCGCCGCCGAACGTGCAGTCGACATATATCCCGTCGGGCTTTACGGCCAGCGCGTCGAGGCTCTCCTCCAGTAACACGGGTGTGTGGTAGCTGTTCATGTTTCTCGTTTGTGCAAAGATAAACGGGCCGATGGCGATTTGTGGTGTCGCCGAGGCGAAATTTCCGAAAGCAAAGATAGGATATTTTGACGAACGGGGAGCCTTGCGAGTGTAAATACTTGTCGTTGTCTTACTCTTAGATTCTGCCTTCGGGGTTCATGCGCTCGTGCAGTATGCGCACGATTATAACATTGCCGTCGGCTTCTATGCGGTAGAATATGATGTGTCTGCCGCCCCTCGCCCCGAACAGGCCGTCCGCTACCTCTTCGTATCGTCTGCCCGACATCTTGGGGCTATCCGCTATTCTCCGGCACGACGATATAAGCATGCGGTAATATTCGTCGGCTTGTCGTTCCGACCAGCTGTCGGAGCTGTATCTCCATATCTCATCGAGATCTTCGACGGCTTTGCGGGTGAAACGAAGCTCAGCCATTCGTCCGTCTCTTTTTAAGCGATTGGAGGTGCCGCTCCGGATCGAAGTCGGAGTCGATACCGCTGCCTAATCCATCCTCTATGGCCTCTTTCAATGCCATTATGCGGCTCTCGTTCTCCTCTAAAAGACGCAACCCGGCACGAATAACCTCGCTGGCGTTGTTGTAACGCCCCTGTGAGATCTTCGCCTTTATAAACTCCTCGAAATAGTTCCCGAGGGCTACCGATGTCGTTTTCATTTCTCTTTTTTTGCAAAGTTACCAATATTTGGTAATAATGCAAATCATATACCTTTCTTGTCTTTGGTTCGTTGCAAGGTGGACTGTTATTACCGGTACAACAATTTTTAGTACCTTTACCCCGAAAATCACTACGCTGACCCATGAACATAGACATAGCCAAGGTTATACGCGACAAGAACGAGCGGCTCTACCGCCGTCTGCCTCGTTTTGCGATAAAGTCCCTTGCGCGCTTGATACGTCAGGACGACATAAACGACGTTCTGGCGCGTTTCGGCCATCTGTCGGGTGTCGATTTCGTCACTGCCGTCCTCGACGATTTCGGCATAGAGCGCACTGTGACGGGGCTGGATAACATCGACCCGGACGGCCGTTACATCTTCGCCGCCAACCATCCGTTGGGCGGGCTCGACGCATTCGTGCTGGCCGAGGCCGTGGCGGGGCGTATGGGCGACGTAAGGCTGGTGGTGAACGACGTTCTGATGAAGCTGGAGCCGTTGAGTCCGATATTCGTCCCCGTAAACAAATACGGTTGTCAGAATCAGGAGTATATGGCGGCATACAACGGTCTTTTCGCCTCCGACCTGCCGGTGATATACTTTCCGGCGGGGTTGTGCTCGCGTCGTAACGGCGGGGTAATCAGTGATTTGGACTGGAAGAAGAATTTCGTTCAGAAGGCTGTGGAGAGCGGGCGCGACATAGTGCCGGTGTTCGTGGATGCGGTCAATTCGCCGAGGTTCTACCGGGCGGCGTCGTTGCGCAAGGCTCTCGGCATACCGGTCAATCTCGAACTGGTGTTGCTTCCCGACGAGCTTTTCCGAAAGAGGGGGTCGGCCATAGGTCTGCGTTTCGGCGAGCCGGTCTCTTGCGGCTCCTTGCGCGGAGGACGTCATGCCTTGGAGGAGGCCGCGGAGCTCAAAAAAATGTGTTACGATTTGCGCGTATGAGCCGAAAGGTCTATCTTAGTGGTCTCAATAGTATTGTGATATGGCAGAACGGATAATGGATCCCGTCGACAGGAGCTTTTTGCTTGCAGAACTTACCGAAGATAAAATGATCCGTCGCACCAAAAATGGCGGAAACGAGATATATACCGTTACGGCCGCGGATTCTCCGTCGGTCATGAGAGAGATAGGGCGTCTGCGCGAGGAGGCTTTCCGCGGCGCGGGGGGCGGCACCGGCCTGTCTGCGGACATAGACGCCGACGATATGGCCGAGGGCGGTTACCGTCAGCTGATAGTGTGGGACCCGGACGCCTCGGAGATAATAGGCGGCTACCGATACATAGTCTCCACCACCTCGCACCCCGGTAACATCTCCACCGAACATTACTTCACCTTCTCCGACCGTTTCCGTCGCGACTATCTGCCGTGGGTGATAGAGCTGGGCCGCTCTTTCGTGCAGCCGCGCTATCAGGGACGCACCGGGGGCATCAAGTCGCTGTACGCTCTCGACAACCTTTGGGACGGGCTGGGCGCTTTGGTCGTACGCTTCCCGGAGGCCCGCTATTTCCTCGGCAAGGTCACCATGTATCCCGGCTACGACATAGAGGCGCGCGAGGAGTTGCGCTATTTTCTCGACAAGCACTTCGGTGACCGCGACTCACTGGTGCTGCCGCGCAATCCGTTGCCCGTCGGTTGGGATAAAGAGCTGATGGATAGTGTGTTCACGGGTGCCGATTATGCCGAAGACTGCAAGATACTGACCCACCGTCTGCGCTCCTACGGCGAGGCTATCCCCCCCATGATAAACGCCTATATGAACCTCTCCTCCACCATGAAGGTGTTCGGAACGGTCATAAACCCCGACTTCGGCGAGGTGTTCGAGACGGGCATCCTCATAACCATCGCCGACATACATAAGTGCAAGATGGACAGGTATCTGCCTTGATCGTTCGATTTTAACCCGAAATAAATATGAAAAAGACGTTTCTAAGAGTGCTGTCGGTCGTTATGGCCTCGGCGGCGTTCGCATGTTCGCGTCCCGACGGGTATGTGCTCGACATGACGATAACCGGGTTTGCCGACAGCACCCGTTTCTCGATAAGCGACGATAGCGGGGCGATAGAGGATACCGTTATGATAATAGACGGCAAGTTGCATTACGAGCGTAAGTTCGGCAGTTCCGAGCCGGTTGTCCTGACGTTTTTCGGTCCGGAGCCGGTAGTGTCGCAGGAATATTACTCCTTATCGCTGTTGGCCGCCGACGGTTATCGTGAGACCGTCACCGGAAACAAGGATGACATGTCTTCGGGCAGGCTCGTATATGAGGGGGCGCCGTGGAGCGCCGATATGACGGCGTTGGCCGAGATGTTGGGCGACAGCAATGCCGAGAGAGACCGGTTGTCGAAAAATTTCGGAACGCTTACCGACGAGGAGTGGGCCCGTTATTCGGCAATCAACGATGAGATAGACTCTCTGAACATCGCTTTCATCATGGAGCGGCCCAATTCATACGTCTCATTGACTAATTTAGTGTGGACGATAGATTACATGACGCGCGAACAGATCCGCTCTGTCTACGACCGTCTGACGCCCGAATATCGTGGCAGCTCATACGCCCGGATAGCGGAGTTGTTTCTGAACAACAAGAAGATAGAGTTAGGCGACAGCCTCTCGGCCTACGATATAACCGGGATAGATGCTTCGGGCGACAGCGTACGCCTCTCCGATGTCGGGGGCGACTATCTGTTGGTCGATTTCTCTAACTACGGATGCGGCTATTGCACCTTCGCCGCACGCGACATGGCCGCTTTGCGTGAGCGTTTCGCAGACAGGGTGACTATGATAAGCTACTCGTGCGACGCCTTACGCGAGATGTGGGAGAAAGAGCGCGAACGTAACGGTATAGAGTGGCTCTCGATATGGAACGGCGAGGGGCCCCGCGGCGAGACTTGCGTAAAATACGGTGTCAACGGCTATCCGTCGTTCTTCGTGTTCGGTCCCGATCGTACGCTGACAGACATGTGGTTCGGCTACGGAAAGGGGGCGATAGAGCGTAGGCTCGATGCCCTGCTTGACGGCGTGAAAACCGAATGATCTCTCTTTTTGTCCGTTTAATATACACCCCGAAGGTCTCTTTGTGATGGCTTTCGGGGTGCTTTCCGACTATGGCGTTTTATCCGCTTGAAGATATGTCGTAAATTGTCTTATTTTTGCACTGTCAACAACACCGCAGATGAAAAAGAGAGTATCGTTCCATACGCTCGGTTGCAAGCTCAACTACTCGGAGAGCTCCACGCTGGCACGCCGTTTCGCCGAGGGTGGCTACGAGCGTGCGGCAGCAGACCAGCAGAGCGACATAATAGTGATAAACACGTGTTCGGTGACGGACCATGCCGACAAGAAGTGCCGTAATCTGATACGGCGGCTTCACAAGAACAATCCGTCGGCGCTTATAGCGGTAACGGGATGTTATGCCCAGCTCAAGGCGGAGGAGATAGCCGCCATAGAGGGGGTCGATCTGGTGGTGGGCAACGACGGCAAGGGTTCGCTCTTCGAGCTTGCCGACAGGCTCGCCGCCCGCAGAGACCGCACCGAGATACACACGTGCGCCGCATCGGAGCTGACATCGTTTTTCGCCTCTTTCTCCACCGGCGACCGCACCCGATCGTTCCTGAAGGTGCAGGACGGTTGCGACTACCGGTGCTCCTATTGCACCATACCGTTGGCGCGCGGTGCGTCGCGTAACATACCTGTCGCCGACTTGGTGCGCGAGGCCGAGACCATAGCCGCCTCCGGATGCCGCGAGATTGTGCTTACCGGGGTCAACATAGGCGACTTCGGACGAACCACCGGCGAGAGCTTCGCCGATCTGCTCCGTGGGCTCGACGGGGTGGAGGGTATAGAGCGTTACCGCATATCGTCGATAGAGCCCAATCTGCTCACCGACGAGATACTCGATATAACGGGCCGTTCCGGCAAGTTCATGCCCCATTTCCACATACCGTTGCAGTCAGGGTGCGACAAGATACTGGCCCTGATGCGCAGACGCTACAACACCTCCATGTTCGCCCGCAAGATAGAGAGGGTCAAGGAGCTGTTCCCCGAGGTGTTCGTAGGCATAGACGTAATAGTGGGCTTCCCGGGCGAGACAGAGGAGGATTTCGAGACGACATATCGCTTTCTGGAGAGGCTGGAGCCCGCTTTTCTGCACATATTCCCCTACTCGATGCGGGCCGATACCGACGCCGTGTCGTTCGAGGGCAAGGTATCTCCCGAGGAGAGCGAACGGCGTGCGGCACGTCTTGCCGGGTTGTCGTCACGCTTGCACCGCAGTTTCGCGGAGCGGTTGTTGGGGCGCACGGCGGAGGTGCTGGTGGAGGGCACGCGCAAAGGGGGCGAGATGTTCGGGTACACCGAAAACTACATACGCTGCCGTATGCCCTACCGCAAAGGGTGCATAGGCGATATAGTGCCCGTGCGCATAGATAGTGTCGATGCCGACGGTTCGGCTACGGCTACCATAACCCTGCCATAAGCAAAAAGCCCCCGCGGG
>CAMWRR010000076.1 GCA_947176715.1 uncultured Rikenellaceae bacterium
ACCCAAAACAACCAACCAAATACCGAAAAGCGTATTTATGACAGCTAACATATGCTACAAACGTAATTAATTTTGAATGGTAAATATTCTTGAATATACGTTATCTCTTGGCGATAAGGTCTCCGACAAGTTGACCCAAATAGGCATAGCCAACGACAACCAGTTGGCGACATGGATTAATGTGCAACTAAAAAAAAGGAGCTAAGAATCTATGAATGGGCTTTGTGCGTGAACGAACTAAAATGTATTAAGGAAAAGGAGGCGGATTTTAGGACAATGTGGCATCCAATATGATAATAAGAATGGATAAAGCCAAGGATATACTCCACATCCAAACGATGGCCTTACACATTTTGGGGTATTTTTTTCTATTGAAATATGCTACCAGATAAGGTATTACAGGCAAGAATATTACAATTAGTGCTAATTTGATACAATTGAATATAAACTCGCCTATAATTAAACCTACCGCTCCGAGCAATCTGAACGGGAACAGAAAAGATTGTTTTATCGTATTCGCAAGCTCACTTGAGGATGAGTCGAGAGGAACAAAAATCATAACGATTCGGATTTTTTTTCAAAAATAAACAATAATTTATTGAATGGCAAATGTTCTTGAATATACGTTATCTCTTAACGATAAGGTCTCCGACAAGTTGACCCAAATAGGCATAGCTAATGACAAACAGTTGGCGACATGGGCCGCTGTACAACAAAAGGTAGTGAATGCCGAAAAGACCTTGACCGATTGCGGCGTATCTATAGGTAGTCTGCGAGAACGCATAGAGGCGCTCAAAGCGGAGAGAGATTGGATACCTGCCGATAATATCGAAGCAATAAAGCGTAATAATCAGGCGATACAGGAGGCTACAGATAAGATAAGAGGCTTAGAAAACATAGGTGTTAACGATAGTCTTGTGGCGTTTGAAGAAGCTGCTCCGTCAATATCCAAGATTGAAGTCAATATCTTACAGCTGACAAATTCCCTTAATGCGGTTCAGGCCTGTATAAATGACACTACTCAGGAATGGGTAGAGTATGCCGAAGTAGATAAAGTGGACGAGGATGATATTGAAAATGTTGAAGAAGCCAAAGAAAAATTGGATTCTTTGGCGGATGCGATGGAATCTGCGAATAATGTAGGTAGCGGAGGTATTAAATCTTGGCTCGGGAATATTAAATCTATGAAGATTGTCAATCCGATTAATTTGGTCGGTAAGGCGATAGGTAAATTAAGTCCTTATATGAAAGCTGCTTCGGCGGCGTATGACAAACAATCTCAAGCCGAGACAGGATTAGCTGCGGCCATGCGTTTGCATACTGGTGCTTCTGATGAGGAGATAGAGAGCATCAAACAGTTGACTTCAGCGCAACAATCGTTAGGTGTCATAAGCGATAGGGTGCAGATGTCCGGGGCACAGCAATTGGCCTCTTTTGTAAATAATAAAGGTAGTATAGAGACACTTATACCGGCCATGAACAACCTTTTGGCTCAGCAGAAAGGTTTAAATGCCACGGAAAGCGATGCCGCAAACATAGGTAACCTTATGGGTGAAGCTATGAAAGGTAATACTTCGGCACTCACAAATATGGGTATAAAACTCTCATCTACTCAAGAACGTATACTTAAATACGGTGATGAGGCGCAACGTGCTGCCACATTGGCTCAGGCAATAACCGACAATGTAGGAGATGCCAATCAAGCTCTTGCCGCAACTCCCGAGGGCGGACTTAAACAGCATGCCAACACTATGGAGGACTTGCAAGAACGTATCGGTAAATTTTATAAATCGATACAGTCATCATTGCTCCCTGTTTTTAATGTTATAAGCGGGGCTTTGGATGATGTTGTGTCTTGGTTTGAACAGAATAAGGAGACCGTAACATCAACTATTAGTGCTATTGCCGTAGTGTTTGAAAAGGTCTTCTCTATTGTGGGCGATGTTGTTGTAGGTGCTATTGATTTCTTTGGAGGTTGGATTGCTAAGTTACGAGAGGGAAATACTCCTCTTACCATATTATCTATCGCGTTGGGATCTTTGGCTACTGCTGTAACGCTCATAGCTACTGCCAAATCGATATGGACTGCCGTACAAAACGGCCTCAATCTCTCTCTGTTGGCTTGCCCTCTCACATGGATTATTGCTATGGGAATAGCCCTCATAGGTGTCATAACCTACCTCTGCTACAAAATAAACGGCTGGGGTTCGTTATGGGACGGTATCGTAGGCTTCATGAAATACTCCTTTATGGCGTACGTGGACACTGTAAAGCTCTATTTCGATACGTTGGTCAACGGTATAATGATAGGCATCGACAAGATAAAGTTGGGCTGGTACAAGGCCAAGGAGGCGTTTGGTCTGGGCGACAGCTCGGAGAATCAGGAGGCCATAAAGCAGATAACCGCCGACATGGAGGAGCGTCAGAAGGCCATATCCGACGGTGCCGACAAGGTCAAGGAGAACCTGTTGAAAGCCAAAGAGTCGTTGGCCGGCATCGACATGTCGTGGAACTCCGAAAAGTCGCTGTCGGATGTGACTAACGGCCTTAAAGAGAAGTTGGGCATGGGCGGTGCGTCGCCGGCTCCCGGCACAAAAGACACCGTAGTCACCGACGATCTCACACATGACAAAACCGGCCTGTTGCCCGAGAAAGGCAACGGCAATAACAACGGCTCCGCACTCTCGCCCGGAACGGGAAACGGCAACAATTCGGCCGGCGCGGGGGCGGGAACCTCTTCGGCTATATCCACCGGCGGCAGTCGCTCCTCGTCAGTGACGATAAACCTCAAATCGTTGGTGGAGACCCTGTCGTTCGGCAGCTACGAGGGCGACCGCGACACCATGCAGAGAGACCTCGAGAGCCGTCTGATACGGGTATTGGAAATGGCAAATTCGGCAATGTAATGAGTAGAATAGAATATGAGATAGACAAGCTCGCCCCGCGGGCGGATGCGGGCTACAGCGGCAATCCGTTCGACCCGGCGGGGGTGACGATAAACAAGGCGTTGGGGCGTTACGGGGCGGTGCCTCCGTTCTTCATCCCGCGTAAGGAGGATATTATAACGCAGGAGGATTACGACCCCGACAAGATAAAGGCCGACTACTCCTCCGGGGGTGTCGTCCGCTCGGTGATGCCCATGAGGGTGAAGCGCAGCGGCGACACGGAGTTCTTCACCCTGCCCATAGAGCCGTTGGTAGCCATAAGCGGCAAGAACACGATAGTGCGTCGTGAGGTTGCCAAGGCCAAGGGCGGCGGTACCGTCAAGGAGTGCTGGAGTCAGGACGACTACGAGGTGACGATACAGGGCGTGGTGACGGGAGGCGACCCCGACAGATACCCCGAGGCATACGTAAGAAAGCTGTTGGAGCTGTTCGACGAGAGGCAGGCGGTGGAGGTGGAGCAGGAGGTGCTTTTGGTGTTCGGCATAAAATATCTCGCCGTGGAGAGCGTCTCGTTTCCCCACACCAAGGGCATAAACAATCAGAATTACGAAATAAAGGCTTACAGCGACAATCCCGCCGAGCTTCTAATAAAGGTATAGCCATGTTTGCAATGAATTTCGACATAACGATAGGCTCTTTCAGACTCACCATGCTCGACAGCGTGGAGATAAAGCGCAGTGTGGAGAATCTGGCCGACACCGCCGTCATAACCCTGCCCGGCACCGCCTACAACCGCGCACTCGAGGTGGAGGACAAGATAGGCGAGGGCGACCCGGTGTGCATACGTCTCGGCTATGACGCCGACATGGAGGAGCTGCCGGTGGAGTTCGAGGGCTACGTCGACACCATATCCACCGAGGAGGGCTCCATAAAGATAACGTGCGAGGATGAGCTTTACGCATTTCGCAAGGAGCTGGTGAACACCGCCCTGTCCGACGTGTCGGTGGGCGATCTGCTATCGCACGTGGCGGGCGAGATAGGCGGTTTCGACGTGGCGTGCGACTACGACTTCAAGTATGACAAGTTCACCATATACGAGTCCACCGGATTCGACATCCTCAAAAAGGTGCACGAGGAGACGCGGGCCAACATCTACTTCCGGGGCAAGACCCTGCACGTGCATCCGCAGTATGCCGAGGTGGGCGAAAAGGTCATATACGACTTCGCGCTGAACATAGAGAAGTCGGAGCTTACATACAAGGACGAAAAGGGCCGTAAGCTGGCGGTGACGGTGGAGGGCACCGATGCGGAAGGCAAGGCGGTGAAGGCTACCAAGGGCACCCCCGGCGGCGACAAGTTCACGATAAAGCTACCCGGCGTGTCGGACAAGGGGGCGTTGGAGCGCAGGGCCGACGAGGAGCTGAACACAAAGGCATATTCCGGCTACGAGGGGAGCTTCACCGCATGGCTCGTACCCCGCGTGGAGCCGGGAGACGTGGCCGAACTGCGCGACGAGGAGTACCAAAACAAGAACGGCTCCTATTACGTGGTCTCCACCGAGACGTCGTTTTCGTCCGGCGGGGGTAGCCGTAAGATAACAATAGGCAAAAAAATAGAGTGACATGGATAAATCATCGAAGATAAAGGGGCTGATACGCTCCATAACAGGCACCGACCGGCCGTCGTTCGGATTCCGGCTCATGGAGGTGGTGTCAGTGGAGGGCGACCTCTGCCGCGCCAAGATAGACGACTTTGAGATACCCGACATACGCCTGTCGTCGATAAACGGCGGCTCCCGAAACGGACTGCTCGTAAAACCCGCCGCCGGAAGCATAATATTGGTGGCCGACCTCTCGTGCGGCAACCTCCGGGAGCTGTGCGCCGTGGCTTACTCCGAGATAGAGTCCGTGCGATTCCATCAGGGCGATACGACTATCACAGCCGACGGCAAAAAGGCTGAGGTGGTTGTGGGCGGAAGTTATGTCCTCGTCAATAACGGCAAGATTAAACTTTTCGGAGGAGAAGAAAATAAAGAAAAAAATAAAGAGGAAGAAAATGACGAATCAAATGGCGGGTTGGTGAAAGTCAAAGAACTAACATCTAAAATAAATGCACTGGAAAAATCACTTAATGATTTAAAGAGTGTGTTTGGCACATGGACTCCAGCTTCGCAAGATGGAGGTGCAGCATTGAAAGGTGCAATTACCGATTGGGTCAAAGAAAAACTTACTACCACACAAAGAACTGACATCGAAAACCCAAAAGTAACCCACTAATGTCAAAAAGAACAGGAATATTAATAGACCCCGATACCGGCGACCTCCGTCTGTCGCTCGTCAGGGACCGGCACGGCCTCATAACCGAGGGGTTGGAGATAGGCGAGACGGCCTATCAGAATCAGGCCCTTATACTTCAGGCGTTCAAAGGGGAGTTCAAGGAGCACCCTGTGCTGGGCGCGGGCATATCCGACATGGTATGCGACCACGAGACGGCGGGCTGGAAGCGCGAGATAGCCATACAGTTGGAGTCCGACGGTATGAAGATTAACGAGTGCCGCCTCGACATAAACGACAATAAACTGACGATAGATGCGACATACGATTCATAACAGACAATCGCTCCTCGACATAGCCATGCAGGAGTGCGGAGCGACCGAGGCGGCCTACTCGCTCGCCGAGAGAAACGGCATAGCCCTGACCGACGACCTCGTGCCGGGAGAACATATAACGTTCACACCCAAAGACATGGTCAACAAGCGCATGGCGGCGAGCATGAAGGCATACAGGGCAGAGCCGGCCACTGCCGTGTCGGAGAGCGACATAGCCCTCGTTCCGTGGGGCGGCATAGGGCTTATGGGTATAGAGATAGATTTTATCGTAAGTTAAGAAGCTGTCCACTTTAGGCTCCGTCCCTTGGTTACGTAAGGCAAAGACAGGCCTCTGTGCTTAAAAACAGATTTGCATCTGATGTCCGGGCTTTGCCGGACAGCGATAATTAAAATTCAAACAACCTATAATGAGAACAGTAGAACAAATCAAAGAGACGATAGTCGTCGACTTCATGAACAACGAGACGGTGGCCGACATGTTCGGATTTCCGGCAGGCGACAACTTCGCCGCCCATTTCAGCAAGGTGTCGATAATAAACATTCTGTTCTATCTCTTCGCCTCCGCGGCGTGGGTGCTCGAACAGCTCTTCGAGTCGCACAAAAAGGAGGTGGAGGAGCGCATAGACCGTATCATCCCCCATCGCCCCAAGTGGTATCGCGACAAGGCACTGGGCTTCATGAAAGACATGATGCTCATACCCGATACCGACGACTACGACACCTCCGACATGAGCGACAGCGACATAGAGGCGGCCAAGGTGGTGAGGCACGCCGTGGCCGTCGAGAGCTCCGACGCCTCGTTGCTCACCATAAAGGTGGCCGGAGAGACCGGCGGAAAGAGGTGCCCGCTGGACGACGAGACGGAACGGCAGCTAACAGCCTACTTGGCGGAGATAAAGGATGCCGGCGTGTATATCAATCTGGTCAACGAGGAGCCCGAAACGTTCGATTGCAATGTAGACATATACTACAACGCCATACTCTCGGAGAGCGATGTGAGAAAACGATGCGAAGAGGCGATAGACGGCTACATAAAGAATCTGCCGTTCAACGGAGAATACTCCGATATGGCTCTGACAGACGCATTGCAGGCCGTGGAGGGGGTGAAGATAGTACACTTCGGAGGGAGCAAGGTGCACGGCATCGAGGTAAGTAAGGGTGTACACATTCCGGAGGCGGGATATTTGAAAACAGGAGCCATATCCGTTAACATGATAGCCCATGATTAGATACGACATCAATTTCAAACGGTTGGCGCTCATGATGTTGCCGACGTTTCTCAGACGGCCTGTCATGGCCTATCTCTCGTACGCGATAGTGGCTCCGATAGCCCACATACACACGAAGCTCGTACGGCTGCGCAACGAGACAGTATACCGCCTCGAACATAACGGTCAGGTGTGTCATCTGCGGGCGGTGCTCAACGATACGTTCGACCTCTCGCTGCGCCGGATAACCGTAGACGACAGAGAGAGCGAGAGTCTCCTCGGCACGCTGATATTCACCCGCGACCAGTGCAGGCATACCTTTCTGCCGATAAGGGAGAAGGGCCGCTTCGTCATCAACCGCAGGAGCTTCAGCGGTGCCAAAAACATCAATTTCTGGGTGACGATACCCGAGGAGCTGATGGAAGCGATCGACGATAAACAACTGACAGCGATAGTAAACACATACAAACTCGCCTCCAGACGGTGGGTGAAAAACATAATATAACATCAAGACATGGAAACAGTAATAGGCAATTTTCTGAAACAACCCAACCGCGACTTCCCGCTCGACTGCGACACGCTCGCCACCCTGCAGAACAACACCGCATTGGTCGCCGCCATCGGCAACATAGCCGGCGACAAGGTGATTCTTTACGGGTGTGAACTGAAAGATAACGGTATCCGACGCGACCCCGGCTATATTTTCGTGCGCACCGAAGAATATCCGCAAGGCGAGGTACTCTACTGGGAGGGGGGCAACATATCCGGGGGCATGTATCTAAAGACCACCGACGTGGAGGTAAAGGCCCAAGGCTACGATTATCCCAGAGCATACACCAAACGCACGTTGGCACCGGGCGTGGGTAGCGAAAACTTCAAGTGGGCAGACTTCGTAAAGCCCGGCTCCTCCATCGAAATAAGCGCGCAGTTGGCCGAACTGACAAGGCGGCAAACGTCGGTGGAGACCAAGGTGGAGAGTGCCGAACCGCTCGGTATTGTCAAGATGTGGGCGGGAGCTCCAGAAAACGTGCCGGAACAATATGCTTTATGTAACGGTGCCGAACTCTCGATAAGCGAACATGCCGAGCTTTACAGAGCGATGGGAAGTACATTCAATTCCGCCAAAGATTGCAACGGCAATACATACAGCACCCGTAGCGGCTATTTCAGGCTTCCCGACCTGCGGGGACGTTTCATTGTCGGGTATAACGACATCGACGACGACTACAAGAAACCGGGTAACATAGGAGGCGAAAAAACGCACATACTCACCATCGAAGAGATGCCCAAGCATTCTCATGACTATACTATTTATGCGAGAGGCTCAAAAGATCGTCAGCGATTATCTAACAAAAGAAATAACGATAGCGATACGGATGATGTTCGTCAAACGACAATAGTTGGCGGCAACAAAGCACACGAGAACCGCCCCCCGTATTACGTGCTCGCATACATAATCAAAGTGCGATAACCTAAAAAAATAACATAATGCCAATCAGAACTATCACACAGTTGAAAGAGTGGTTCCGCAAGGGGTGTTACCCCAAGGAGGAGCATTTCGCAGATCTCT
>CAMWRR010000077.1 GCA_947176715.1 uncultured Rikenellaceae bacterium
GTGTAGACGGTGGTGGCGTAGTCGGGACGCGCCCCGGCCCTGCCTCCCGGGGTGTAGGCGTCGTCGGAGCGCAGACGTCGTGCGGCGGTGTAGTGGTTGACCATGGAGTCCATGTTGCCGGCCGTGACACCGAAAAATAGCCTCGGAGCCCCTAACTTGCGGAAGTCGCGCAGGTCGTCGCGCCAGTTGGGCTGGGGCACCACAGCCACGGTGTAGCCCTCGGCCTCCAATATGCGCGCTATGACCGCCACGCCGAATGACGGGTGGTCTACGTATGCGTCGCCGGAGAACAGTATTATGTCGAACTGCTCTATGCCGGCTTCGCGTGCCTCTTTGGCGCTTGTGGGGAGAAATCGTCCGTCGTGCATTATCGGGGTGGTATGAGTAGCGACGAGTCGCCGTAGCTGAGGAAGCGGAAGCCGTTATCCATGGCGTAGCGGTACATCTCGCGCCACGACGGCCCTATCAGGGCGCATACCAGCAACAGCAACGTGCTCTGCGGCTGGTGGAAGTTGGTGAACATGCCGCGTACCACACGCCAGCGGTAGGGCGGCGTTATCATTATGCGGGTGGCGCCGTCTATGCGCTCCATGCCTCGTTGGCGCATGTAGTCCGCCAGTGCTTCGAGCAGGGTGCGTCCGTCCGTGGCTTCGTCTATGTCGTAGCTCTCCCACTGGCCTATGGTCCTGTCGCAGAGCGGGTCGCCCTCCGAGAGTATGCGGTAGCCCAAAACGGGCAACGATTCGAGCGTGCGTACCGAGGTGGTGCCCACGGCTATTATGTTGCCGTGTCCGGCTATCAGCTTGTCTATGGCATCGAGCGTGACGCTGAAGTGTTCCGTGTGCATGGGGTGACGGGCGGCGTTCTCCTCCTTGACGGGCAGAAACGTGCCGGCGCCTACGTGTAGCGTAACCTCTGCCGTAGGGTGCCCCTGACGACGCAGGGCGTCTATCATCTCGCCGGTGAAGTGGAGCCCCGCCGTGGGTGCCGCCACCGACCCCTCGGCACGCGAATAGACGGTCTGGTAGCGCGTGTTGTCGCTCTCGCAGCTCTCGCGGTTGAGATAGGGGGGTATGGGTATGCGTCCGAGGGTCTCTAACAGACGTCCGAATGTCATTGCCGGGTCGCTCCACGTGAAGCGCACTATCTGCTCTTTGCCCTCCTGTCCGATGCGTTCGGCCGTGAGTGTGTGCTCGACACCCTCGTGGGTGAAGCGTGCGGTGAGCGCCCCCTCCTTCCACTTGCGCAGATTGCCCACCATGCACGACCACTGCGACCTGCCCGTGGCGGCGAAGGCCCTCTCGTAGTCGGCGGGGTCGTGCGGCTCCAAGCAGAATATCTCTATGCGTGCGCCGCTCTCCTTGAAGAAGAGCAGACGGGCCCTTATAACCTTGGTGTCGTTGAATACGAGCGTGCACCCCTCGGGCAGGAGGTCGCCGGCACGGTCGAACGACGCGGCGTGCGGCGTGCCGTCCCAAAACAGCAGCTTGGAGTCGCCCCGACGCGGCGTGGGGAACTTGGCTATGCGCTCCTCCGGCAGGTCGTAATCGAAATCCTTTATATTTATCTCTCTGTCGGTCATTGTGTTATGTGCGGGGCTGCTTGCGCGGCCCTTTTCCTGATACGATTATTCCGCAAATGTACTAATTTTGTCGGTAATAAAAACGTCGGGCAGGCCGCCTTTTCATGCCGTGCGGCAGTTACGTCGGTCGGCCAAAATGGTTTACGATATGATAAGAGTAGGAGACAGAGTCAAGTTTTTGAGCGATACCGGGTCGGGTGTCGTCATATCAATAAAGGACGCCATCGCTACGGTGGAGATGGAGGAGGGGTTCGAGGTTCCGGCTCCTCTTACCGACCTTGTGGCCGTGGCCGAAGAGGAGGAGCGCGAGGCCATTGCCAAGATAGGCGTCGGTGAGCGCAAGCCGGGTGCTTCGCGTCGTCGTGCCCCGGAGGAGAAAAAAGAGGTCAAGAGAGCCGCGGCATACAGCCGTTACGGCAAGATATCGCTCGTGGAGGATTGCGGCGACGATGAGGAGATAGTGGATGTGACTCAGTTGCGCCAGCAATATCTCAAGAACGTAGCCGCTCTCAACGAGGCCGCCGGTGCGTCGGAGAGTGTGCCGCACCTCGAAGAGGAGCCTGCCGAGGATTCCCCGGAGGAGCGTTCGGGTGCCGAAAAGTTACGCGTGGTGGATATGGACAGTCTGCCCGAGGCGTTGGGCGTGGAGATGCCTAAGCCCGCCGTCGACAGGCCCGCCGCTAAGAAGAGGCCGGACGAGGAGGTGGTCGATCTTCATGCCGAGGAGCTGTTGCCCTCCACCGAGGGAATGTCGGCGGGAGAGATATTGGATGCGCAGATGTCGCGGTTCGATATAGTGATGTCGCTTGCCGTTAAAAGCGGCGGACACGGTCGTGTGGTGTTCATTCACGGCGTTGGGAGCGGCAAGCTCAAATACGAGTTGCAACGCCGCCTGAGACGCGACTATCCCAAGCTCTCGTGGCAGGATGCCTCTTTCGCCGAATACGGTTACGGGGCGATAATGGTCTTTTATTGATAATGTGCCTGTTATGCGTCTTAAGAATCTTTTCGATCTGCGCGGTGCGGTCCTCGATAAAGGGGAGTTCACCGAGACGTTGTTCTCGGGGAGCGGCTTCCGTGTGGAGCGCATAGTCTCCAAGGGGCATACCACCGAGCGCGGCAAGTGGTACGACCAGCCGGGCGACGAGTGGGTTACGGTGCTGAAGGGCAAAGCCGAGATAATGTACGACGATATGAGCGTGGACGAGCTTTGCGAGGGCGACTGGGTTATGATACCGGCGCATGTGAGGCATCGTGTGTCGCACACCTCGGAGTCTCCCGAGTGCGTGTGGCTCGCGGTGCATAAGGAGGGGTAGTCCGCATGCGGCCTCTTGGCGGGTGGGTGTCGGGCACGTTACATCTCCTCGAAGTCGACATATTCGCCTACGTTCGGTTTCACGCGTTTCTCTTTGGTCTGCTTGTCTATTCTTACCTCGCCCTCTTTGCGCGGGGCGCTCTGACTGCGAAAGAATGGGTTGCCGCTCTTGTATATGTTTTTGCTTATCCAATAGCGCACTATTATCTTAAAGAGGAGGTTTATAAGATAAAAGACTATTATTATGGTGAACAGTGTGCTCAGTAATGCCATCTCGTATATTGTTGCGGCTATGGTTACGCCGGGTTTTCGCTGTAAAGATAACGATAAGTTCCGTTATTTATTGTTGTGTTGCCTAACGTAGTCGATTTTCGCTGTTTTCTGACACTTCTTGTGTGAAAATTATTATTTTTGCGACTTGAACTATTCCCGCCGTCTTGCGGGCTAAAATTTATAGTGATGGATTTGAACACGTTGACTGCGATATCTCCGATAGACGGCCGTTATCGCAACAAATGCGAGGAGCTGGCCGCCTATTTCTCGGAATATGCGCTGATACGTTATCGCGTATTGGTGGAGATAGAGTATTTCATAGCCCTTTGCCGTCTGCCGTTGCCCCAGCTGGCCGGTTTCGACGAGGGTCGTTACGAGGAGTTGCGCGACATATACCGCAATTTCACGGTAGAGGATGCCGCCGCGGTCAAGAATATAGAGAAGACCACCAACCACGACGTTAAAGCCGTGGAATACTTTATAAAAGAGAAGATGGATGCCATGCGTCTGGGCGACAGCCGCGAGTTCGTCCACTTCGGTCTCACCTCGCAGGATATAAACAATACGGCTACCCCGTGCTCTCTGCGCGATGCTCTTAAAGAGGTGTATCACCCCATGCTTCAGGCGTTTATAGACAAGCTGACCTCCTTTGCCGAGGAGTGGCGCGACGTCTCTATGCTCGCCCGCACTCACGGACAGCCCGCCTCGCCCACGCGTCTGGGTAAGGAGATAATGGTGTTCGTGGAGCGTCTTACCAAGCAGAAGAATATGCTCGAGGCCATCCCCTTTCCGGCCAAGTTCGGGGGCGCTACCGGCAATTTCAACGCCCACCACGCGGCCTATCCCGGGATAGACTGGGTAGGGTTCGCCAACAGGTTCGTGGGCGGCACTCTCGGTCTCGACCGTTCGCAGATAACCACCCAGATAGAGCACTACGACAATATCGCCGCCGTTTTCGACGCACTGGCGCGTATCAATACCATATTGATAGACCTCAGCCGCGATATGTGGACCTATATATCTATGGAGTATTTCAAACAGAAGATAAAGGCCGGAGAGGTCGGTTCGTCTGCTATGCCTCACAAGGTCAACCCCATAGACTTCGAGAACGGCGAGGGCAACCTCGGTATAGCCAATGCCCTGCTGGGCCATCTGGCCTCCAAGCTGCCCGTGTCGCGAATGCAGCGCGACCTTACCGACTCCACGGTGCTCCGTAACATAGGCGTGCCTTTGGCCCACACCGTAATAGCCATGAAGTCGATAACCAAAGGTCTCGACAAGCTGATAATCAACAGGGAGGCTTTCGAGCGCGACCTTGAGAACAACTGGGCCGTAGTGGCAGAGGGGATACAGACCATCCTGCGACGCGAGAACTATCCCAACCCATACGAGGCGTTGAAGGCGCTCACGCGTACGAACAAGGCCATCACACGCGAAGATATGGCGGGCTTCATAGACTCGCTCGACGTGTCGGAGGGGGTGAAAGAGGAGTTGCGCAGGCTATCTCCCTCGGCCTACACCGGTATAGAGCTTTATTAGTCCTATTGTTGGAGGGCTCCAAAGCGTCGGCATGCGTGCGTGTCGGCGCTTTTTCGTTAATTACGGCGGTGTCCGTACGGGCCGGGGTTGTAGTCGGGCATGACAAATTGTCAGTTACTCCCGTTTCTGTAAACTGTTTTACCGATATATTATGTGGTACGGTTTTTGATTAATGTGCAGTAAAAACGTTTTATTATTAACAAACTTTAAAAAACGGAAATTATGAAAAAGTACAAATGCACTGTTTGCGGTTGGATTTACGATCCCGAAATAGGCGATCCCGATAACGGCATCGAACCCGGAACACCCTTTGAAGATCTGCCCGAGGATTTTTTGTGTCCTCTCTGCGGCGAGGGTAAAGAGGTGTTCGAGGAGATCGGTTAACATACTCCTCCTCGAAGTGGCCAAACCGCTCCTTTTCGGGGCGGTTTCGTCGTTTTAAGGGGGTAGATTCATGTCTGTATTGATAATTTAGTTTTGGTTATTTTTTATTATTACAAAGCATGATATTAAATAAAGTCGCGTTAATTTTAATTATTGGTCAAAAATGGCCCTTTTGGGCGTTCGGGTCGGTTTTGAGGCTTTAGAGGGGCGTCGGAAGTGGACGGAGGGCTGTTTTCAGAGGGTGGAACGGGTGCCGGAACGAGTGGATTCCGTTTGTCGGAAGGTCGGGTAATTTGTATTTAATAACTGTTTGTTTGGTATTCTATATAAATGTCGTTTTGGGTGCGTAGTCACGGATATTTTATGTTTTGTGTCGGTTTATCCGGTGTTTTTTATAGATATGTTTTTGTTACTCTTTTCGGTCTTGAACATAAAATCTTTTATCGTATCGGAGCGGGTTGCGCGGCTGACAAAATGTCAGGTCTGAAATTTTTTTTGAAGATGGGTCGGATTTTTCCTATATTAGCGGTCTGAAAAACGAAAAAACTATTATGGAACCGAGAAGAACAAAAATCAAAGATCTGTTGAGTTCGGCCGGTGACGGTCGTTCTGTGTTGTGCAAGGGTTGGGTGCGTACCAAACGCGGAAATAAGAATGTCGCTTTCATAGCCCTTAACGACGGTTCTACCATAAATAATATACAGGTGGTTGTCGATACCGCCTCGTTCGACGAGAATCTGCTCAAGAGTATCACGACGGGGTCGTCGCTTGCGGTGCGCGGTGCGCTCGTGGTGTCGCAGGGCTCCGGTCAGGGGGTGGAGATACAGGCCTCCGAGATAGAGCTGTACGGTACTGCCGACCCTGAGACCTATCCGTTGCAGAAAAAGGGCCATACGCTCGAGTTCCTGCGCGAGATAGCCCATCTGCGTCCGAGGACCAACACCTTCGGGGCGGTGCTCCGCATACGTCACGCGTTGGCTTTCGCTATACACAACTATTTCAATAACAAAGGGTTCGTCTATCTGCATACGCCGCTTATCACCGGTTCGGATGCCGAGGGGGCGGGGGCCATGTTTCAGGTTACCACGCTCGATTTGAACGACGTTCCCAAGACACAGGAGGGCAAGGTCGATTACAGCCGCGACTTCTTCGGCAAGTCGTGCAACCTCACCGTGTCGGGTCAGCTTGAGGGCGAGTTGGGCGCTACGGCTCTCTCGGAGATATATACCTTCGGTCCCACGTTCCGTGCCGAGAACTCAAACACTCCGCGTCACTTGGCAGAGTTTTGGATGATAGAGCCGGAGATGGCCTTCTACGACCTCGACGACAACATGGACTTGGCTGAGGATTTCCTCAAATACCTCATAAGCTATGCCTTGGAGCATTGCGCCGACGACATAGCGTTCCTTAACAAGATGTACGACAACGAGCTTATCGACAGGCTCCGTTTCGTCGTCGACAACGACTTCGTCCGTCTGGACTACACCGAGGGTATAAAGATACTCATGGAGTCGGGTCACAAGTTCGAGTTCCCGGTAAGCTGGGGTCTCGACCTGCAGAGCGAGCACGAGCGTTACCTTGTGGAGCAACATTTCAAGAAGCCCGTTATCCTTACCGGCTATCCCAAGGAGATAAAGGCGTTCTACATGAAGCAAAACGACGACGGCAAGACGGTGCGCGCAATGGACGTGCTCTTCCCCAAGATAGGCGAGATAATAGGCGGTTCGCAGCGTGAGGAGAGCCTCGAAAAGCTCTCGGCACGCATAGCCGAGCTGGGCATCCCCGAGAAAGACGTATGGTGGTATCTCGACACCCGCAGGTTCGGTAGCGTGCCCCACAGCGGTTTCGGTCTCGGCTTCGAGCGTCTGGTGCTCTTCGTCACCGGCATGTCCAACATACGCGACGTGATACCGTTCCCGCGTACTCCGAAGAATGCGGAGTTTTAATACGTTTCGGATTTTTTTGTCCGAAACGTATTGAAACTACGCATTCTTCGGAGTGCTTTAGTGAGAGCCTCCGGCGGCCCTTTCAGGGGGACCACTTCGTGGAGACCTACTTTTGTCACTCGACAAAAGTAGGCAAAAACGAGGGGGCACGGCCCCTTTTGATATCTCCGCATTCGGTGACGCCGCACATGTTTGGGTGAGCACTTCGTGTTTGTCGTGCTTTTTTATATGGTTGATAATATTGGTGGCAGGGGATGTCTCTGCGCGCATTTTGAGAATTATGGCAGAAGTTGAAGATAAGAAGATCATCTTTTCGATGGTCGGTGTGAGCAAGAGTTTCAACAATCAGAAAAAGGTGCTCGACGACATATATCTGTCGTTCTTTTATGGTGCCAAGATAGGCATCATCGGTCTGAACGGCTCAGGTAAGTCTACATTGATGAAGATCATAGCCGGTATCGACAAGTCGTATCAGGGCGAGGTGGTCTTCGCGCCCGGTTACAGCGTGGGCTATCTGGAGCAGGATCCGCATCTGGACGACGACAAGACCGTGCGTCAGGTCGTGGAGGAGGGTTGTGCCGAGGTGGTGGCGCTTCTCAAGGAGTACGAAGAGATAAACATGAAGTTCGCCGAGCCTATGGACGACGACGCCATGAACGCGTTGATAGCGCGTCAGGGAGAGCTTACCGAGCTGATAGAGCACAAAAACGGTTGGGAGTTAGATTCTATGCTCGACCGTGCTATGGACGCTCTGCGTTGCCCCGACGGCGACACTCCTGTGAAAAACCTGTCGGGTGGCGAACGCAGACGTGTGGCCCTCTGCCGCTTGCTCTTGCAGGAGCCCGACGTATTGTTGCTCGACGAGCCTACCAACCATCTGGATGCCGAGAGCATCGACTGGCTCGAACAGCATCTGCGTCAATATAAAGGTACGGTCATAGCCGTCACTCACGACCGTTACTTCCTCGACAACGTGGCGGGCTGGATTCTCGAGCTCGACCGCGGCGCTGGCATACCGTGGAAAGGCAACTACTCGAGCTGGCTCGAACAGAAGAGCAACCGTCTGGCTCAGGAGGAGAAGCAGGAGAGCAAGCGCCGCAAGACCCTCGAACGTGAGTTGGAGTGGGTGCGTATGGCCCCGTCGGCGCGTCACGCCAAGT
>CAMWRR010000078.1 GCA_947176715.1 uncultured Rikenellaceae bacterium
TTTTGGTTACTTTGTCGAGTGACAAAGTAACTCCCCGAAGGGCCGCCGGAGGCAAAACGCACAAAGAAAAACCCGCCGACAGATACGAAAACCCGTCGACAGGTAAAATATCCGACTTTACCGTGTACTATCCGAAATAGTAACGGTAAAACCGGATGATCGTCTCTATGCCCTTCTCGAAGTTCTCTACCGGGTAGTTTTCGTCGGGGGAGTGGGTGTTGTCGCTACCGAGGCCGAATCCGAGCAGGAGGGCCTTGGCACCCAACAGAGCCGACATCTTGCTTATGACGGGTATGCTGCCGCCGCTGAAGAACGGTAGCGCCGGTTTGCCGAGGACATCCTCTATGGCTTTGGATGCGGCCTTGTAGGCGGGGTGCGAGGGCGACATCATGTAGGGGGCGCCTCCGTGCGAGGGTGTCACCTCCACCTTTACCGAGGCGGGGGTGTGACGCTCCATGTGGCGTATGAATAGCTCTGATATCCTGTTGTGGTCTTGGTCGGCCACCAGACGCATCGACACCTTGGCGTGAGCCTGCGAGGGTATCACCGTCTTAGAGCCTTCGCCTGTGTGTCCGCCCCAGATGCCGTTGACGTCGAGTGCGGGACGTACGCCGGTACGCTCGGGTGTGGTGTATCCGGCCTCGCCCTGTAAGGCTCCTACTTTGAGGCTGTTGCGGTAGGCCTCCTCGTCGAACGGACGCTTGGCTATCTCGGCGCGCTCCTCTGCCGTCAGCTCCACGACGTCGTCGTAGAATCCCTCTATCGTGACATGTCCGTTTTCGTCGTGCAATCCGGCGATCAGACGGGCGAGCACATCTATGGGGTTGGCCACCGCGCCGCCGAAGAGGCCCGAGTGCAGGTCGCGGTCGGGGCCTGTGACGGTCATGTCGAGATAGGCGAGCCCGCGAAGCCCGCATGTAACGGTGGGACAGTCGAGCGATGCCATCGAGGTGTCCGACACGAGTATCAGGTCGGCGGCCAACAGCTCCTTGTGCTCCTCGCACCATACGTTGAGTGCGGGAGAGCCTATCTCCTCCTCGCCCTCGAATAGGAATTTGACGTTGCAGGGGAGTTCACCGCCTGCCACCAACGCCTCGAAAGCGGCTATGTGCATGAATCCCTGTCCCTTGTCGTCGTCGGCACCGCGTCCCCATATCTTGCCGTCGCGTATCTCCGGCTCGAAAGGGGGTGTGGTCCATAGCTCCAGCGGCTCTACGGGCATCACGTCGTAGTGGCCGTATATCAGTACGGTGGGTGCCTTGGGGTCTGTCGTCTTGTGGGCGTAGACTACTGGTGCTCCGGTCGTGGGCATCACCTCGGCGTGATCCGCTCCGGCCTTTAGGAGACGCTCGCGTATGGCCTCGGCGCAACGCACCATGTCGGCGGCGTGTGAGGGCAGTGCGCTTATGGAGGGTATGCGCATGAGGGCGAAAAGCTCCTCTATGAAACGGTCGTGGTTCTGTTTGGCGTAAGATATGGCTTTTTCCATTGTTTATATGTGTTTTGTGTCAGAAACGGTCTGTTACGGATGCGTCTATTTCGGTGAAGTCGTCTATGAGCATGTCGTAGTCGGTGTGTCTCTCGCGCGGGAATGTGGTGGCGAGGGCTATCACCGGCGAGCCTGCCGCCCGTGCCGCCGCTATGCCTGCGAACGAGTCCTCGAAGACGAGACATTCGCCGCCCGACAGCCCCATGAGCGATGCCGCCAGTAGAAACACCTCAGGGTCGGGCTTGGCGCGGGTTATCATGTCGCCGTCGGCTATGGCGTCGAAATACCCCTTTATGCCGCACTTTTCGAGCACGAAATCGACGTTGGCCCGCATCCCCGAGCTCCCCACCGCTATCTTGACGCCCCGTCTCTTCAGCCCCTCGAGCAGAGCGACGAGCCCCGGCACGGGGGCGATGCGTTCGGCGAATATCTCTCTGTATATCGCCTCCTTCTCTTTGGAGTAGCGGTCTACATCCTCGGCGGGGAGAGGGTGGCCGAACAATGCTGTCATGATATCGTCGTTGCCCATGCCGAACAGGGGCATGAGCCTTTCGGTGTCTATGTCGATGCCGTGACGGCGGCAGAATATCAGGAATGCCTCTATGTGGACATCCCTGTTGTCGACGAGCACGCCGTCCATATCGAAGATAACTCCTTTTATCATAGTGCGTTTTTTCGGTGACGGAGGTTGTGTCCCGTCACATGCAAATATAGCGAATATCTCCGAGATGCCCGCACAAGGATGCTATTTTTGGAATTGATGCCGCGAATGGATATATTTACGCATTAAAATAGACACTATGAGGTTCAGGATATCTCTTGCGTGTGCGGTGTCGATGCTGTGTGTTACGGTGTCGGCGCGTACCCGTCCCGATATAGTTATAATAGAGGCTGCCGCCGGCCTCGTCTCCGATAGCGCCGTGACGGCTCTTTTCCCTGAGGGCTACCGCTTCGTGTACGCCTACGGGGAGGCGGAGGCCTTGGACGGGCTGGATAGCGTGATGTCGTCTAACGGATATGCGGTGACAAGGTCGCTGGCAGAGGACGGCCACGCCCCGCTCTTCATGCGGATAGGTGCGGAGACCCGCGACGCGCTGTACGGTACTGTGTCGGAGTTGCGGCAGAGCGGGCTTTACGACGAAGCTCTCGTGATATTCACCTCTGCGTGCGGCGATACCCCCTATCACGACAGCTGGCACATACGCATGACAGTGAAGCTGCCGGCCTCCAAAGGCTCCACCCTCCCGAGAGGCAGCGTTATAGCCGACCCGGTCACCACCGCCGACATACCGCCCACAGTGTTGCAGGCGGCGGGGATAGGACGAGACAACGGGGCGGGCGAGTCGATGTTGCCGCTGATAAGACGCAAGGCCAAGGCGTGGCGGCACTACGTCTACTTCGTGAACGACGAGTATGTGGCCGTCACCGACGGACGTTTCAAATATATCCTGCACCGTGACGGTAGCGGCGAGGAGCTATATAATATGCTCGTCGACCCGTGCGAGACGGAGAATATCGCGGGCCGCAGGTCGATATTGCTCGAAACCATGCGCAAGGCGGCGTATGCACGTTACTGACGCGTCCGCTCGGTCTTTCGCACGTATGCCATCTCGGTCTTTACCATTACGAGCAACAGCATGACGAATGCGGCCATGCAGGCTCCGGCGGGGAACTCTATGTCGCGTATGTAGGCGTACGGCAGGCCCGACGTTATGTCGAGAGTGTCGTTTATCACGTCGAATATGTATCTTATGGAGTGGTCTATCACCGGAACGGGGGCCAAACCGTATATGGCGGAGAGTATCATAAGCGGTGCCGCGAGCAGGGCTACGGCCATGTTGTTGAGCAACGATACTACCGACAACTGCCCGAAAGCATAGAGCGTAAGGGGCATCGTGAATATCTGCACCACTGTGGTTATGACCGCGGCCATGAACAATATTCTCAGCAACACGTTCCTTCTTACGGGCGACCTCTCCGGCAACAGCGACACTATCTTGGGCACGAAGAACATTATGGCCAGCACCGACAGGTAGCTAAGCTGAAATCCTATGTCGTATATGAGCGAGGGGTCGATAACGAGCAGCAACAGCGCCGACCCGAACAACGTATTGTAACGTGTGGTGTCGTTAGCGGGGGCATTGCCGCGCAGGGCTATAAACGTGAACATCACCGTGGCCCTCAGCACCGACGGCGACATGCCGCTTATCAGGGCGTATGCCCACAGCACCGTTACGGTAGCTATCGAGGCCGATATGCGTCCGCGATAGGTGCGTGCTACGGGGCGTAATATGAAGCAGAGCAGCAGATAGAGCACCCCCACGTGCATGCCCGATATGGCCATCAGGTGAGATATGCCGCCGCGCCGGTAACGCCCTTTGGCGAATGCGCTCACCTCGCCTTTGGCGCCTGCCGTCATGGCGGCGAGTACGCTTTTGTCGTCGTCGCCTATGGAGAGGTCGTCTATGCGCGATACGATACTCTCCCTTGCCCTTTTGGCCCATCCCGCAAGTCCGGTGCTCAGTGGAGCGCACAACACGGCGTAGTCGCGGTCGTAGACGGCGGCCACCTGACGCACACCTTTCTTGTATGCCAGTCCCAGACGACTGCGAGGCGATACGTTGAGGCTCTCTATGTCGGAGATGCCGACGGTGAATATCAACGTGTCGCCGCGCGAGAGTGTCGCCCCGGGCGCTTTGTCGAATATCGCCGCCGTCCTGACACGGCAGGGGGACGGCTCGGATGAGGGGGTGTCGGAGAGGCCGAGCATGACTACCTCGTAATAGCCGCCGCCCATATCGCTCTTTACTACGGCCACGGCGCGGTGCAACCCCTCGGTCGGAAGCCTATCGCGCTCTACGGTGGATAGCCCAGCCGTAATGCCGCCTAAGCACGGTATGAGATATATCCACAGAGGGCGCAACCGCCTGAAGAGCACCGACGGCACCGCGAGCAATGCCCACAGCCCGGCCGTTATGCCCAAGATGAAACTGCAGGTGACCCACACCACCGTAGTGGCGCTTATCTTGCTGGCTATGTGGTACGATTCGGGCTTCAATGCGGGGCTTTTGGGGGTAGGGTATTATAACGACGGGCGCAGGTGCCGCATCCTCTGGTAGAAGTGCCACAACACTACCGCCGCGGCTACCGATACGTTTAACGAATGTTTGACACCGCTTTGGGGTATCTCTATGGCTCCGTCGCACATGTCCACCGCCTCCTGCGATACGCCCTCCACCTCGTTGCCTACGACGAGGGCGTAACGTTTGTCGGGGTCGACCTCGAAGTCGCCGAGCATCACCGAACCGAAGGTCTGCTCCACGCAATACAGTCCGTAGCCCATATCGCGAAGCTCGGCGAGGGCGTCGGTGCACCTGTCGAAGTAGCGCCACTCTACGTTCAGCTCCGCGCCGAGGGCCGTGTTGTGAATGTCGCGGTTAGGCGGCGTGGCCGTTATGCCGCAGAGCCACACGGCCTCTATGTCGAATGCGTCGGCGGTGCGGAAGAACGAGCCTACGTTGTGCAGGCTGCGTACCGAGTCGACGACCAACACCACCTTGGAGCGCTCTCCGGCGGCATATTGGCCGGGGGTGACGCGCCCCAGCTCCGACGAGCTTTTCTTGATGCCGGCCATCAGTAACGCTCGCTCTCTGATGGGAAATCGCAACTCTTAACGTCGTCGATGTAACGTTTGAATGCGTCGGTCATGCGGGTGTGCATATCGTCGTAACGGCGCAGGAAACGGGGCGAGAACTCACCTGTGATGCCGAGCATGTCGTACGATACGAGCACCTGTCCGTCGACATCGCCGCCGCCTATCCCTATGATGGGGATGGATAGCTCGCCGGCCACCTTGCGTCCCAATGCGGCGGGTATCTTCTCAACAACAATGCCGAAACATCCCGCATCCTCCAGCAGATGGGCGTCGGAGAGGAGCTTGGCGGCTTCGCTCTCCTCTTTGGCGCGAACGGTGTAGGTGCCGTATTTGTTTATCGACTGCGGGGTAAGCCCCAAGTGTCCCATAACCGGTATGCCCGCGCACAATATGCGCTCTACCGATTCTATTATCTCGGCACCACCCTCGAGCTTTACGGCGTCGGCCTCGGTCTCCTTCATGATGCGCACCGCCGACTGCAGGGCCAGCTTGGAGTCGCCCTGATAGGTGCCGAACGGCAGGTCCACGACCACGAGTGCGCGTTCTACCCCCCGGGCTACGGCGCGTCCGTGGTATATCATGCTCTCGAGGGTCATGGGTACGGTGGTCTCGTAACCGGCCACTACGTTGGCGGCGGAGTCGCCCACCAGTATGACATCTATGCCCGAGCGGTCCATTATGCGGGCCATGGTATAATCGTACGCGGTGAGCATGGCTATCTTCTCACCGGCTAATTTCATCTCTTTGAGTCTATAGGTCGTTACGGCCCTCAGTTTAGGTGTTACAGACATATCGATTCTTGTTTTTTCGTTTCGCGGGCAAAGTAAAGACATAAATAGTTAAAAAGCAAGGGCGATGCCGATAGAGTGCGGCGGTATGTGCAGTGGCATAGGATCTCTCTTTGGCTTCGTTGCGTTTGGCGTTTTGCATAAACGGGCTTGCTTTACCCTCGCAGTTCGTCTCCTTGGCTTCGTGTCGGATATCTCGCACCGATAAAACCGAACCGAGGTTGCTTTTGTTTCCGGGCTTATTATTATCTTTGTATACGGACTTTAAATATATCTGATATGATAGGTAAAATCGCGTTTCGTTCGGCGTTGTCGTTGTTGTGTGCCCTCGGTTTCGCTGTGCGTACGGCGGCGCATAGGGCGGAGGCGGCTGCTTCGGACACTGTAACTAAGTCATTCGTGTTCACTCCCGGTGATTACGGCTCCAGATATTATCGTATTCCGGCTATCGTCACCACCTGTGACGGCAATCTGCTCGCCGTGGCCGACAAACGCATAGAGAGCATGGCCGATCTCCCGGGCAAGATAGACGTGGTGGCCCGCATCAGCCGTGACGGTGGACGTACGTGGGGAGAGTATGTTACCGTAATAGCTAATGACGAGGCGGGTGGTTACGGCGATCCGGCGCTCGTGGTAGACAGACGCTCGGGCGACGTGCTTATGATATGCACCCACGGCAACGGGTTGTGGCAGGATGCCCCGGGGCGCATTACCGTGGTACGTAGCCGCGATAACGGTCGTAGCTGGGGGGCGCCGCTCGATATAAACGACAGCATATTGTGCACAGGGGCCGACGGCACACAGCCGATAAAAAACGTAAAGGGCGCCTTTGCCTCTTCCGGCGGTGCGGTGCAGCTGGATAACGGACGTATAATGTTCGCACTTGTGGTGCGTGAAAAAGATAAACGGGGCTTCCTCAACTATGCCATATACAGTGACGACGGCGGTTACAGCTGGAGTGTGTCTGCAACCCCGGCCCACACCGACGGCGACGAGGCCAAAGTGGCCCAGCTCGCCGACGGATCGCTCGTGATGAGTATCCGTTCGCGCACCAAAGGCGGCCCGCGTCAGTTCTCCTACTCTTACGACCGCGGCGAGACATGGAGCGCTCCGGTAGGGGCGTCCGACATCACTGACCCGGCCTGCAACGGCGACATTATACGCTACACGCACGGCGGTCGCGATATTCTGTTGCAGTCCATACCCGCCGCAATGACCAACGACCCCGCCATGTTCGAGAACGACACCGACGGCGTGTTAGACGAACGCGCCGACATAGCCGTATTCATGAGCGGCGACCGGGGTGTCAGGTGGCCGTCTCGATACCAGCTTATGCACGGTTCGGCCGCCTATTCGGCAATGACGGTCATGCCGGACGGCGATTTGGGTGTGCTTATAGAAGAGGAGGTCGACGGTGTGGACGGGTATTGCATACTCTTTTACAGGGTGCCGGCGGAGAGGCTTTTGCAGGCGATGTCAGGGAGATAGCCTGTTGCCGGTAGTGTCTGTGCGGCTCTCGGCGGAGTTGTCGCATATCCTCTTTTTGAGATATATCATATCTTTGAGACGTACCCCCTCTTCTGTTATGGGGGTGTCGTAGTTGTTCGTAAAGAAGTCGGGCACGCGATGAGAGAAGACGAAACCGAGCGACAGATAGAATCGCAGGGTAGACGGAGTTTCACCGGTGCCGAGAGTGATTGTCTTTCCGGGGTTGAGCTTTTCGACATGCCTTATCATGGCGCGTCCAAAACCCCTTTTCCGATAGTCGGGATGTACGGCGAGGTTCTTTATCTCGACATCGTTATTGTCCCCGTCCGTTACGACGCACACGGCTATGGGGGCGTCGTTTACGAATCCCGCGAACAGAACGCCCCGCTCTATGTAGCGATTTATCATCTTTTCCGATTCGTCGCCCATCAGAAGTAACGGCAGAAACTCCCTTTTTTCGGTCTCTATCTGCGATATGACGAAATGTTCAGGCATAAACTAGCTGTTTGCGGTGGTCGGGGGATGGCCTGTCTGAACGGCTTTTCGGCTCGAGGGTTAGGTTGCATGTGTTATTGGAACATTAACCGACTGACTGTTTGCCGTAGTCTTGGCACATGCATGGCGTTGCCGGCCGGTTAGAATGTGAGTAGCAACCCTTTTCCCTGTTGGAGAGCCTCTTCGTAGAGGTTGCAGAGGTCGTCGTAGGCCTCCATCCACTCGTACGGTTCGGTTT
>CAMWRR010000079.1 GCA_947176715.1 uncultured Rikenellaceae bacterium
TTCTTTTACATATATGTTATAGAAGCCGTCGCGATAGAGGCCGTCCATCTCGAAATTCTCCCACATGACCTTTTTGGGATAGGGGTTACGGTCGAACCCTCTCAGCCACGGTGTGGTGGGCTTGTAGTCTATGTGGTGTCCCATCTCGGGGATAAGCTCTATCCAGTGGGTGAAGCTGCCGGGGTTGAGATTTTCGAGGCTGTCGAATGCGCTCTTGGTATATCTGGTGAGCCTGTCGCGATAGAAGCCGAAATCCTTATCGCCTGTACGGAGCGAGAAGGCTATGTTGCGGCAGTTCTCCACAGGCGCGTTTTTGAGCGGCTCGCCCCCGGCCATAGGGCCTGCGCCGGCCAGATAGTCGGCATAGAACGATGCCAGACGCTGGCTTCCGTAACCGCCCTCGGAGATACCGAAGAAATAAATCTTGTTGGGGTCGATCTGTCCCGAGGCAAGAGCCAGACGCAACAGCTTCTCCCATGCGAACTGTTTGGATTTCTGCCACCAACGGTAGTAGCTGCCGGTATTGGGTATCTGAGGGATGAAGTAGACCGACGGCCCGTCCTCGAACAGCTCGGTGCCGAAACGTATGCCGTTTTTCCATTCGTTATTCTTGTCGCCAGACCCGTGCATGTAAAGATACATCGGATAGCCGTCGCCCGGTCTCTCGCCCTTGAACCCCCAGTAGTAGGGCATCACGGCATCCGGTTCGAGGTCGGCGGGAAGCTCCCAACGACCGGAACGCGAAGCCGACAAGGTATCGAAAGCTATCAGCTTCTGTTCGTCGTAGCCGTCGTTGGCCTCTTTCCACGCACTCCACACGCGAGCCTGTTCGCCCTCCACATCGGAAAGTTTGAGGCGTACACCGCTATCGTACCTGTCGGCCTTGCCGGAGAGATAGTCGGCGAAAAATGTTGCTATATCGTCGTTCTTATCCGCTTTGGGCTTGTCTTTGGCAGACACCGCAAGACAGCTCACAGACATCGCCAACATAGTAAGGCCTAAAACTTTAGAGAAATAGCCTGTTTTTTTCATCTTATTCCGTTTTTTAATTTTAAACACGCCAAATCTACGAAAAAATTACGAACCGTCAAGTTTACGCTTTACAAATACAATACACGGCTATAACGGCAGAATTGCCAGATACACAAAGAATAACACAACGACCGGCATAACCTCGCCCACACCGCACGATGCGGCACACGCTAAGGTTACGATTCACCGGAAGAGATGCGCGACCGTAGTTTCGATGCAGACATTTTCTCGCCTCGACAGAACAAAACTCCATTTGCTTCCGCCCTCGGCTTATCGAGAACATCAGCTTTTTCGGAAAAGGTCTCCGGATATAAGATGACCGGATTCAGTAAGCTCACACCGGGCAAAACTCCACATCCTCCCCCAGAAACCGAGCTACAAAGGGAACCGATAATCTCCAAATGTCAGTTATGGATAAACTCAACTTTATAACCTACGTCAGTCTAACAGAACTCCAGCGATATGCTGTGGTCGGCTATCATCTTGCGCATGTTCAGCAGGGCATATCTCATACGTCCCAACGCGGTGTTGATGCTTACCCCCGTCTGTTCGGCTATCTCCTTGAACGACATGCCCATGTAGTGACGCAGAATCACCACCTCGCGTTGTTCCATCGGGAGGAAATCGACCATTTTGCGGACATCCTTTTTGGTCTGTTCCGATATCATCTTGTCTTCGATGTTTCTCTCCACCAGCTCTTTATTGTTGAGTATTGCGGTGTCGCTATCCGTGGATACGAACCCTTTCTGTCTGGAGAGCCTGAAGTGGTCTATGACCATGTTGTGGGCTATCCTCAACACCCATGACGAGAATTTGCCGTTGTCGGAGTACTTACCCGACTTAAGCGACGATATTATCTTTATGAACAGCTCCTGAAATATGTCATCCGCGGTGTTGGTGTCGTGCACCAACATCAATATGTAATTGTAAATCTTCTGCCTGTGGCGTTCGATCAAGACATTGACCGCTTCGGCGTCACCCCCGATATAGCTGTTTATCAAGGCGTGATCTTCCATTTTATTGTAATCGACCATAACTCTACCCCTTTCAGGTTGTTGCTACGCGCTCTCGACCGACAGATGGCATCGGGAGAGAAATACGTACCTATTAATTAAATGTTTGCAGAGTAGAATCTGTCGATAGGCAAAATGCTTTTTGATTCGTTTATAACGATTTTTACTCTGCAATTTTAAATATTAAATTTTAATTGTCCAAATATATTTTAGTTTTAAATATTTTTTAATAAAAAGGGACAAATATTATGCCATCGGAAAAAGAGCCGGCCGCACCCTGTCAACAGGATACGGCCGGCTGTCAATTTGTCACTGCCCGTCTGACGCGCATGGCTGTCGGGCGGCGTATCAGTACATTTTGGCTACGAATATGTCGCGCTTGGGCAGCTCCCCCTTTATGGCGACAAGGTCAGCGAGGTTTATGACGCCTACAATGAAGCTGTAATCTTTGCTGTAATAGCGTTCGGTCACCTCCTTGAAGCGGAAGAGGGCGGTGTCGGCCTCGTCGCGGTAACGTACGTAGAGCTTTATGTCTACGTCGGTGGTGTACTCCATCTTGCGGTATTGGTTGCGCTTCTTGTATTCGTAGCGGTAGTCGTGGCTACGGGCGGTTATGTCGCTGAGCACCGACGACCCGGTAGGGAAGCCGCCTGCACCGCGCCCGAACATGAACTGCTTGTCGTAGCATTCGCCCTTGATGACCACACCGTTGAACTCGTCCTCCACGCTGTATATGTACTTGTCGGGCGGCACGAAGCACGGCAACACGCAAAGCGTTATCTTGTCGTCGGATATTTTCGATACGTCGGCCAGTAGCTTTATGCGGGTACCCTTCTCGCGGGCGTATCTTATGTCGGCCTCGCCGAGGTTGGATATGCCGTAGTTTATAACCTGATCGGGATGCACGTATGTGCCGAACGCGTGTACGGTAATGATTATCAGCTTGAAGAGCGAGTCGAAACCGTCAACATCGAAGGTGGGGTTGCTTTCGGCGAATCCTAAGTCCTGCGCCTCCTTTAGAGCCTCGGCGTAGCCTTTGTTCTCGTTGAATATCTTTGAGAGGATGAAGTTGGACGAGCCGTTGAGGATGCCCTTTACCGAGAGGAGCAGGTCGTTGTCGTAGTACTCCTCGAGGTTTCTTATCACGGGTATGCTTCCGCACGCCGAAGCGTCGTAGAGCAACGCCGTGCCGGTCTTCTCCTGCAGCTCTATCAGCTCCTCTATGTGGTAGGCGAGCATCTTCTTGTTGCCCGACACCACCGCCTTGCCGGCCTCGAGCGAGCGTCGCACTATGGAGTAGGAGGCCTCGGCATCGTCTATCAGCTCAACCACCAGATTGATATCGGGGTCGGTGAATATATCTTCAGGCTCGTAGGTGAACATCTCGGCCGGTAGCGAGCGTTTCTTGTTGCGGTCTCTTACGCATATCTTCACTATGTCGGCGTGGGCGGAGGTAGCTTTTTTGAGTACTCCGCAAAGACCCTCTCCCACGGTGCCGAACCCGAAAAGACCTATCTTGATGGCGTTGTTTTTCATGCTTCCAAATGTTTTGATATTATTTCATTGAGTTTTTCATGTTCTATAAGGAATCCGTCGTGGCCGAATTCGGAGCTTATCACGTGCATAGACGCTTTGGGTATATGGCGGTAGATCAGCTCCAAGTCCGATACGGGACACAGTATGTCGGATGTGAGGGCCACCGTAGCCACCGACGCCTTTACCGACGCGAGCGCCCTCTCCACCCCGCCCCGTCCGCGGCCTACGTTGTGCGAGTCGATCATCTCGGTCAGACGCATGTAGGAGTAGGCGTTGAAGCGTGAGGCGAGCTTGCCGCCCTGATAACGCTGGTAGCTGGCGGCGCGGAAATCGTCGATCTTGTTCGGCTCGTCCACCTCGGCCTGAGTGGCGTTGTAGGCAGGTGCGCCCCGATAGCTCAGCAGGGCTATGGAGCGTGCGCATTTAAGCCCGTCGGCTCCGGCCGTATCGCTCTTGTCGCCGAATGTGGGGTCGCACCTCAGGGCCATGCGTTGCGATTCGTTCAGGGCTATCATCCACGGCGACGCCTTGGCCGTAGTGGCTATAAGCACGGCCTTTTCGGCGAACGACGGCTCCTCTATGAGCCATTCGAGGGCATGGAACCCACCTATCGAGCTGCCGATCAGGGCCTTGACCTTGCGTATGCCGAGACGGTCGGCCAGCAGACGGAAGGTCTTCACCACGTCGCGCACGGTTATGCGCGGGAACGAACCGTAGTACGGCACCCCCGTGGAGGGGTTGATACTGAGCGGACCGGTGGAGCCGTAGTGCGACCCTATCATGTTGGCGCATATTATGAAGTAACGCCCGGGGTCGAGAAACCGCCCCTGCTCCACCGTATGGGGCCACCAGTCGGCCACCTCGGAGTTGGCGGTCAGGGCGTGACACACCCATATCACGTTGTCGCGTCCCGGCGACAGGGTGCCGTAGGTGTGGTAGGCGATGTCGAGCTGAGGGAGAACATGGCCGCTCTCCAATACGAAGCGTTCGTTGTGTCGGTATATGTTCATCGTCTATATCAGGCTGAATGATGATTCGAAGTCGGCTATCAGGTCGTCGATGTGCTCTATGCCGGCCGATATGCGAAGCAGGGTGGGCAACACTCCGGCGGCCCGTTGCTCGTCGGGCGAGAGCTGGCTGTGAGTGGTGGCCGAGGGCTGTATTATCAGCGTTTTGCAGTCGCCCACGTTGGCCACGTGCGATACCAAAGAGAGGTTGTCGACAAAGCGCACCGTCTCCTCCTTGCTGCCTTTGAGCACCACGGCCAACACCGCGCCGAAGCCGTTACGCAGATACTTCACCGCATTTTCGTGGTTGGGGTCGCTCTCCAATCCGGGGTAGAATACCCTCTCCACCTTGGGGTGGGCGTCGAAGTAGCGGGCCAGTGCCAAGGCGTTCTGCGCCTCGCGTTCGACACGCAACGAGAGCGTTTCTAGCCCTATCATCATCTCGTATGAGTTGAACGGCGATATGCAGGCCCCCAGATCGCGCACCCCCTCGGCCCGACATTTGGCTATCAAAGCGGCGGAGCCGAACGTCTCGGTATAGCATATACCGTGATAGCTCTCGGAGGGTTCCGACAGTCCCGGGTATTTGCCGCCCGTCGTCCAGTCGAAGCGTCCCGAATCGACTATCACGCCGCCCATAGAGGTGCCGTGGCCGCCTATCCATTTGGTGGCCGAGGCCGTCACTATGTCGGCGCCGAGCTTCAACGGCGCGCACAGATAGCCGCAACACCCGAACGTGTTGTCTACCACCAACGGTACGCCGTGACGGTGCGCTACGTCGGCCACGGCCTCGAAGTCGGGGACGGAGAAGCCCGGGTTGCCGATGGTCTCCACATATACGGCGCGCGTGTCGTCATCTATCAGACGCTCTATGTCTTCGGCTTTGTCGCTCTCGGCGAACCGCCCCTCTATGCCCCAGTCGGCGAACGTGTGTTTGAACTGGTTGAACGTGCCGCCGTACAGGTAGGGCGAGCTTACTATATTATTGCCCTTGCGTACTATGGCCGTCAGGGCGGTCAGCTGAGCCGCGTGTCCCGACGATGTGGCCACGGCACCTACGCCCCCCTCGAGGGCGGCCACCCTGCGCTCGAACATGTCTGTGGTAGGGTTGGTAAGACGCGTGTAGATATTGCCTGCCTCTTTCAGTGCGAAGAGGTTGGCCCCATGTTCGGAGTTGTCGAACTGGTAACTCGTTGTCTGGTATATAGGTACGGCGAGTGCGTGTGTCGATTTGTCGGGAGCCTGTCCCGCATGTACCTGTAAAGTCTCGAAGTGAAGGTTATCTTGTGACATGATATTTTTGTTTTATGCGGACGCTACTGTTATCGAGCATCTGCGGTTATTCCGATATGTGTCGCGGCTGTGCGTGTGTCGCGATCGGAGAATTTTTGTTTTTGACTGGGGGAATCGGCGTAAGTATGCCGTGTGGCGTCTCGCGTAGAGGCGCCGGATATGAAAAGAGTGCCTATCGGCACATTCGCATTATGTTGAAAGCGAAAATTGTCATACTTTGTTTCGAGTATAGTTTCTCGAAGATTATCGTATCGGTTAAGTGTCCAATACGAATCCAAAGATATGCAATATTATTCTAATTGACAAGAAAAAATGTTATTTTCGTGCATTATGACAAAGAGAGTGATGATGATATATCCTCGTAAATCGTTGCGTGACAATGGTTTCGAGTGGCTGAAAAAAGAGGGGGTGCGTGCGGGTTTTTCCGTAGAGACAGTCATAGACGACACGTTATCGTGGGGTGTCGACGGCGGGGCCTCGCTCTTTGTCGACGGTGTGCGGTGCGATCTGCCCGATATGGCGGTAATGAGGCATTACGACACGGCCATTTCGCTCTCTTTCGAGCGGCTCGGGGTAAGAACGGTCAATACCTCGGTATCCATGTCGCTCTCCTATAATAAAGGTCTTACACATGTGGCGTTGTCGTCGGCCGGCATACCCATGCCCGAGACGCTGTGGGGCGCATCGGTCGATTACGACAGGGCCGCCGGGATGCTGGGCCTCCCCTTCGTACTCAAGTCGGCGGTGGGTTCCAAAGGCGAGAGGGTGTGGCTGGTCTCCTCGCGCCGGGAGTACGACGCTCGGCTTCCGTTGTGCGAAGGCGGGGCGGTGGCGCAACGCTACGTCTTTGAGGCGTCGGGACGCGACATAAGGGTGTGGGTGGTAGGCGGCAGGGCCGTTGCGGCGGTACGGCGTGTCGGTAGCGGCGATTTCCGCTCCAACTACTCTTTAGGCGGTAGCGTGGAGCCTTACGCACTTACGCCCGAAGTGGCCTCTCTGGCCGTGTCGGCATCGCAGACACTGGGGCTGGAGTTCTCGGGGGTCGACATAATGGAGTCGGCGCACGGGCCTTTGGTGTGCGAGGTCAACGGCAATGCCGGCTTTCGCTCCGTGTCGGCGTTGGGTACGGCCGATATTCCGGCGGAGCTGTTCGCCTATCTCGCCTCGGTTGTGAGATGACGCGATGTACGGCGCTGGCAGGCTCGGCCCGACCTCTGTCGTGCCGCCGTACAAGGGAATATCTTCGTCGTGACCTGTTTTTTTTGCAGTATGGATTTTGCCGTTTGAAAATAATCGTTACCTTTGCATCTGCAAAAGTACAGGAATCTCTTACAGGTACATGGGGTCCGTAATATTCCGTACTGTTTGATTCATCAAACGACACACATTTTTTAAAAATGGAAAACCTTATCAAAGTAGCTCAGAACGCTTTCAACAGCGAGCTGAAGCAGTACCCCGCCTTCAAGAGCGGTGACACCATCACCGTTACTTACAAAATCGTCGAAGGTAACAAAGAACGTCTCCAGAGCTTCAAGGGCGTCGTGATACAGCGTCGCGGCGAAGGTGCCACCGAGACATTCACCATCCGTAAGATTACCGACGGAGTGGGTGTGGAACGTATATTCCCTATCGCCTCTCCGCTGATCGAGAGCATCAAGGTCGAGAAGGTCGGCGTGGTGCGCAGAGCACGTATCTTCTACTATCGTGATCTTCGCGGTAAGAAAGCGCGTATCAAGGAGAAGAAGGTGGTACGTTAGTATCGCCGGGTCCTTGTACGACCGAATAGGCGCCGTTCCTTTTGTCGGGATGGCGCCTGTCTTTTAAACAGCCCTCTTACCGAAGCTATCGGTGGATAGCAACGAGCCACTATGAGCGAATAAAACAGTCAGACTATAAGCGAACAACGCCTACAGCCTGACTGCTCTGCCTCGGGGCCTGAAAGCGATGCGCCGACAGGACTTTTTACGCCGGGAGGCTATCCGGTCTACTTCGGATTGGTCATCAAGGTGAATCCGCAGAGCTTATATAGTAGCCGCGCCCCTACGTTGGCATCCCAGTGGTTGTCTTCGTCGGATTGGTTCGGTGCCACCTCGCACAGGTCGAAGCCTACGATGGTGCGTCCGCTCGCCGCCAATTCGCGTATCAGAAACACCGCCTAGTTGAATTCGATGCCGCCGGGTACGGGCGTGCCGGGAGAGGGG
>CAMWRR010000080.1 GCA_947176715.1 uncultured Rikenellaceae bacterium
TTACATGGGGAACAAATTTGTCTCCTGTCCGTTTATATTCATCCTCAGCACCAAGCCGTTATAGCTTCCGTCGGGACCTATTATCACATCGAACGCCTCGTTCACTCCGCCGTCGGAATAGAACATTCCCTGATCGGAGGCGGTTTTGATCCATTTGCCGGTATCGCGATTTTTACGATTACCGCTCCATTTGACATAGGTATAGTCGGACCGCAGATATACGGTGTCGGTATCGGAGGTGAAAGGAGTTTGAGTGAGTACGTCGTTCTGATTGCATGTCACTCCCGGGTAGATATCCCCGAACTTGTCCACGCTCACCGACGATATCACCGTGGTGCCGTTCTGAAGCCTCACACGCTCTACGGTACCGTAGAAATGGATGTAGGCCGCCCCCTCGCTATCGTTAAGCGCATTAAACGACGAAAGCGCCTTTTCAAAATCGGACCCGCCCTTTATCATCAACGGCTGGGCTGTGGCGCAATCGAACAACAATGTCCTATCGCCGTTGGAGGAGAGCACGCCGCAGAAGAAGCCGCTATCGCTCCCTGCGGGCTTATGGGTGGCGCACCCTGCGGCAATAACCGCCGCCGCCATCAGTAACACTACTCTTTTCATAACCATAGTTTAAAAGCCTACCCGATACACAAACCGCACCAAAACGCTACAACTTCACCACCTTGCCCTCTATATGCGCCCCTCGCAGATAGTCGGCCGCAGAGACCCTCTTTTTCCCGGACTGCTGCAACTCCTCTATGGCGATGAATCCGTCGACGGCGGCAACCCACAGGCGCTCCTTCATGTCGCTCAGAACGGTGCCGCACGTATAGTCGTGCTCTCGTTCCACTATCGTGGCTCTGAATATCTTGAAGGTATTGCCCTCGCCGGCGATGGAACCTAGCGGCGACCAAGCGGCAGGATAGGGCGACAGACCGCGGATATGGTCGTTTATGTGTTTTACGGTGTCGTTCCAGTCTATAAGACATGTCTCCTTGAATATCTTGGGGGCCTCTTTGCGCAAAACGTCGTCGGACTCCTCCTGAGGACGGGTCACCACCCTACCCTGCTCTATCATGTCAACCGTCTCTACCACCAGATCGGCACCCGCTGTCATCAGCTTGTCGTGCAGGGTACCGGCGCAATCGTCGGGGGCTATCTCCACGCTGCGTTGCATTATTATACGCCCCGTGTCTATCTGTCTGTCGAGCATGAATGTAGTTACGCCCGTGACCGTATCGCCGTTCATCACGGCCCTGTTGATGGGGGCCGCACCGCGATAGAGAGGCAACAGCGAGGCATGCAGATTGAAGGTGCCGCAAGGAGGCATCGACCACACCGCCTCAGGCAACATTCTGAACGCAACCACTACTATTATGTCGGGATTCATGGCACGCAAGGAGGCGAGAAAATTCTCGTCTTTCAAACGCTCTGGTTGCAATATCGGCAGCCCCTTCTCTTTGGCGTATCTCTTTACGGCGCTCTCCGTTATGTTGCGTCCCCTGCCGGCCTCCTTGTCTGGAACGGTGACGACACCCACAACATCGTACCCACCGTCCACCAACCGCGACAAAGGCTCCACGGCGAAATCGGGGGTACCCATATATACTATTCTCTTGTGTTTCATATAATAAACAGTCTGAAACGAAAATCAAAAAAGCCGGAAGCAATGGCCGACCCGTACGCGAACATTGCCGAGGCGAAGTTTTAGAGGACAAAAACTTTATACAAATATAATTCAAATTACGTTAACTTCCCTATCTTTGCAGTAAACTTACAAGGCAAAAGGGCCCTATCGCTGACGTCTCGAACGCCAGAGGAAAGTCCGGGCAACACAGAGCGCCGTGCTTCTTAATATGGAAGATCTCCGTGAGGGGATAGGAAACATAACAGAAAACAACCGCCGCAGGTAACTGCGGTAAGGGTGAAAAGGCGGGGTAAGAGCCCACCGCCCGGGTAGCGATACTCCGGGGCCGTATGTCTGACGGGTTGCAAGACCATGTATACCGACGCCTGAGGGTTGCTCGCCCGAGTCGGAGGGTAGGTTGCTGGAGCGGCAGGGTGACCTGTCGCGTAGATAAATGATAGGGATCTCCTCGGAGACACAGGACCCGGCTTATACCTTTTGCCTTTTTTATATTATCGCATCAGGTAATCCGCCCACACTATCCATGTATAAACCAGTCTTTTAACGCAGGGCTTGTCTTTGCTTCCACATAGGCACTAAAGTGGAGCCTCGGGTGACCGCGCCGGACGAGATGTTTAAAAATGACTTCATATAAAGGAATCTATAACCGCTTATCTCTTCAGTACTCTCTCGTAGAACTCCTCACCGCTATATACGGTCTGTTCGGCTCATTCGCTACACTACGGGTCAACCAAGATGAGAAGTGTTCGATATATTCGCTAACGCACGAACGAAATAAAGCAGAAAGTGTCTGACGGCCTCGTACCTCGGGCAGGTGTAAACCCGCAGTGTTTCTTATTGCTGTCACAATGCGCCATCATAGCGGGCAGAGAAATAAGAACCATGAACCTCCACCGACCACACAAACAAAAAAAGCCCGACGAAACCTCGCCGAGCTTTTCCGTGTTTATATTGTATCTTAGCAGTTCATACCGCCGCAGACATTGATAACCTGACCTGTGACATACGCCGAGAGATCGGAAGCAAGGAAGAGTGCCACTTTGGCGATGTCTTCGGGGGTGCCGCCTCTGCGCAGGGGGATCTTCTTAGCCCACTCCTCGCGCACGCTTTCGGGCAGTGCTCCGGTCATGTCGGTGATGATGAAGCCGGGGGCGATTGCGTTAGAACGTACGCCGCGAGAACCGAGCTCCTGTGCGATAGATTTGGTGAAGCCTATGATACCGGCCTTCGATGCCGAGTAGTTGCTCTGACCTGCATTACCTGAAACACCTACGACAGAGCTCATGTTGATGATTGAACCGCCGGTCTTGAGCATGTATTTCTGCACCGCCTTGGTGAGGTTGAATACCGACTTGAGGTTGACCTTGAGCACCAAATCCCACTGATCTTCGCTCATGCGCAGAAGCAACGAGTCGCGGGTGATACCGGCGTTGTTGACCAAAATGTCTATGTGACCGAAATCCTTGGCCACGGCATCGATGAACTCGGCCGACTGTGCGAAATCGCTGGCGTCCGAGATGTAACCTTTGGCTTTGACGCCGTATGACTGGAGCTCTTTTTCAGTGTTTTTGAAGTTGTCGTCCTCTCTGAGGTCGGTGAAAGCCACGTCCGCACCCTCGCTTGCGAAACAGAGCGAGATGGCCTTGCCTATACCGCGCGCACCGCCGGTTATTATGGCAACTTTGCCTTCGAGTAGTTTCATATCTGTAAAGTTTTAAAAATTTATCCGTAAAGTAAAATCGAGAACATCGGAATCCGCAGACCGCATAGGCCGCACCCATACCTGCCGGAACCGATTTTATCTACATGCAAAGATACAGAAATTTATTTAGATACAAAATGCTTCTGAGCCTTCAGCAGATTGCGCGACTGCAACACCATTGTTTTGGTCTCGCTTATTATATCGAGATACAACATACTGGTACGGGTGGAGGTATCGCCCGTCTTGATGCGCGCAATCTGACGCTTTATCACCTGTGCGAACTCCTCGAAAAGCGAGTCGCGCAGAAGCAGGGTCTGGTCTATCTTGCTGTAATCGTCCTCCTTCAGCATGTGGTTTATCATGCCGTATATTATGGAGACCTTCTCCTCTATCTCCTTAAGGTCGCTTATCTGATCCTGCGAGAAGCCGGAGTGGTTGTTGTCTATGTGGTTGAAGCCGGGACGGGTGATATGCACGAGCGCCTTGGTTACCTCGTTCACGTAATCGACCACCTGAACGTAGTAGTGTCCCGTGCTTATGTAATTCTCGCTCAGCGTAGAGAGCGTGTTATATACGGCATACTTGCGACTGTGCGCCTCTTCGTAGAGGGCCTCCGACTCCCGCACCATGTTCTTCAACAGCTTGCGGTCTTCGGTGAAGATGCCGGTAAGGGTGGCGTCGTACACCGTTATAACCTTCTGCATTGTCTGGCATATCTCCTTGCGACATGCGTCGACTATATCCTTGTCGAACCTAAGATCGGAATCGGCCGCCTCTCCCCCCTTGCTATCCTTGCGGTGCTTGTTGAGGATGTTGTTCTGAACCAGTATGAACGCGCAAAGCAATGTCATGGCCACTATGGCTATCGTGCCTCCGGCAACCAGTATGAGAGCAACTATAAAGGCTATTGTGAAAGCGATGAACACCGTAAGGAACCAACCCGATATGACGGTGAGCACCCCCGTCACCCTGTACACCGCCGACTCGCGTCCCCACGCCCTGTCGGCAAGCGACGACCCCATGGCCACCATAAAGGTGACGTAGGTGGTGGAAAGCGGCAGACGCAACGATGTGGCGGTAGATATAAGCAACGATGCCACCGTAAGGTTGACCGTAGCGCGGATAAGGTCGAACGGCGCACCGCCGTTGTTTCTCGACGGCACGAAACGGCTCTCTATATATCGTTGCACTCTGCGAGGGGTCACCTTCTCCACCTTTCGGTTGACATCCACGGCCCACCTCACTATGCTGCGCGATATGAACGTAGAGCCGAAACGCTCGGCCCCGGCAGACTCCTGACGCGCGAGATTGACCTCGGTATCAGAGACATGCTGCGCCTTTTTGGAGAACCACAGTGTCAGCGTCATTATCACGCCGGCAATGAACAATATGACCATATTGGTCTGGGCAGGTCCGGCCAGACCTCCCATCAACATGTTCATATCGCCGCTCTCCAAGGCCATGTTGTAGGAGTCGAACCCGGCCATGAATACGCCTATGAAATTGACAAGGTCGTTGCCGGCGAACGCCAACGCCAGAGAGAAGGTACCGGCCAAAACGGTTATCTTGAGAATGTTGACCTTGAACAGGTTCTGGACTATCGCCATTATGACGGTCCACCCCACTATCATAATGCCGACCACGGTCCACAGATTGGCCTCCAGCATAGCCATTGTCTCGGGCGATATGAGCGTGGTACCCTTCACGCCTTTGAACAGAGCGAAATACGATATGGCGGTAAGGGCGATGCCGCACCATACTGACCCGAAATAGCGGAAGGTCCTGCGGTATCGGAAAGAGAATATCACGCGAGTGATATACATGACTATGCTACCGCACACGAACGCCACCACCACCGAGAGCAATATGCCCGAGATGATGCCCAACGCATTGGTTGCGTTTATATAGTAGGGCAACTGCGAGGCTCCGTCCTCCTGCGCCCATATCTTCATGACCGCCACAGCCACAGCCGAGCCGAGCAACTCGAACACCAGCGATACGGTGGTAGAGGTGGGCAAACCCATAGTATTGAACAGGTCGAGCAATATCACGTTGGTGAGCATCACGGTCAGAAACAACAACATGACATCCTGAAATGTGAACATCTGCGGATAGAACATCCCGCTGCGGGCGACCTCCATCATGCCGCTCGAAAACAACGATCCGAGTATGATACCTATCGACGCCACTATCATTATCACATAACGCGGCGCCACCTTTGAGCCTATGGCCGAATTGAGAAAGTTAGAGGCGTCGTTCGAGACCCCTACCACGAGACCCGTGACTGCGAGTGCGGCGAGAACCGCCAGAATTACTGTAAAAAGAGGATCCATATTCTATTTTCGGTTTCGCTTTTTTGCATCTCCGCCGACGAACGTTACCGCCGGTGCGTATGTATTCGTCATATCCATTACAACTTTTTAAGTGCCAGGCGTATTATATCCTCCACTTTGGCATCGGGCGCATCGGCCACTATCTGTTTGACGGCCTTTTCCGAAGCCGCTCTGCCGAAGCCGAGCATAACCAACGCCTTGAGCGCCTCCTCGACAGACTCCTGCCCGGACGAAGAGAGCGCCGCAGAGGTCACGGCATCGCTGTCGGCAACCTCCAGCCCCACAATCTTGTCGCGAAGCTCAACTATTATCTTCTCCGCCGTTTTGGAACCTAACCCCTTGACCTTCTTAAGCATGGGGACGTTTCCGCCCGATATTATCTGACGAAGCTCGGCGGGGGTGTATGTCGAGAGCACCATGCGCGCGGTATTGCCGCCCACGCCGGAGACGGCTATGAGCATACGGAACAACTCGCGTTCGCTCTTGGAGGTGAAGCCGTAGAATACCGGCAACTCGTCGCGGACCAGATATTGATGGGTGTATATCCTGATGTCGGTTTTACCCTCCAACTCTTCGTAACTGCGGAGGGAGATGTTGAGTACGTACCCTATTCCGCCGCACTCCACTACTACGGATGCGGGGGTCAGTTCGTCTATTCGACCGTTGATATAGTCGTACATAACAAGCTTTTACTTATCGCGGGTTGCGCTTGCAGACCCTCGGGTTCGCTGACAAATATATATAAAATTTATAAATTGCCCCCACCCGAACGAAAAATCGGAACTACCGGTCATTACCGTAAAACATATCGCACGATGCCACAGGGTTATAGGCGCCGCACGTTATAAATTAACGCTTATCGGTTGCTTTATTCGATAAAATAATATAGGTTTGTAGTCCGATATGTTTCGTAATAAACGATTAAATCTTTGAAAATAAAAAGTTAAACCAACTCGACTATGAAACTCAAACCCTTTATCGCGTTGTTTTTGGCTGCGACCGCACTGGTAGCTTGCAACAACACCCCCTCCGCAACAGCCGCCGGCGAGACCTCCTCTGCCGAAGAGAGCGTACGCCTCAGCGGCAAGATAGCTTTCGTCAACAACGACACGCTGATCAACAACTACAAACTATATAAAGAGCTGTCGGCCAAGCTCGAAGCCAAAAGCGAGAAGATAGGCAAGGAGCTCGACAGCAAGAGCCGTTCGCTCCAGAGCCGTGCGGCACAGTTCAACGACAAGATAAACAAAGGGCTGGTGACCCGTGCGCAGGCCGAAGAACAGGGCGTAAAACTCCAAAACGAGCAACAGTATCTCCTCGAATACCGCGACAAGGTGCTCGGCGAGCTGGAAGAGGAACAGGCCGTGATGTTCAACAATATATGGAACAACATAACCGAATATCTGACCGAATATAACAAAACCGCCGGTTACGATCTGATACTCAACCAGAACAGCGCCACCAACACCATCCTCATAGGCAACCCTGCAATGGATATAACGATGCAGATAGTGGAGGCTCTCAACAAGAAATTCGACGAGGACAAGGCCGCCGGCAAACTCGACGACCTCTTGGGCAAGTCGCAGGACAAATAACCGGCAAGCGACACGACATATTCAGCGGCTTTCCTTTCGGGAGGCCGCTTTCTGTATCTCTTCGGATGGGGCTTGTCGTCCGCGCTTTTTGTTATTTTTAAACGAAATTTCGTATATTTGCCGTCGATGCGACCGTTACCGTAATGGTCGTAGCCGTTGAACGTCGCGGCATTTAAGAGGGGATGCGCAGATAGCGATAAGCGGATAGAGATGTATTGCATATATATAGAAAAGGCTAAGGAGGTAGAGCTGTACGGGGTGTTGGACGACGGCGTGTCGTTGCTCATAGACGGCCGTTATTTCTACGTCACATTCGAGGACATACTCTACGTCAACAACTGCAACTTGGGCGACGTCATAAGCCGCACCCTCGCCCGCGGAGGCGGATACGACAAACGTAATTACGGGATAAGCTGACTGCGGACATCCGCCATTGGAAAAACAAAACCGGAACGATCTCTGAATCGTTCCGTTTTTTGTTTTCAGAGAATCTTTTCATGCGTGATCCGGCGAAATCTGTCGCACCGCAACGCCAACCGCCATACCCGAAGCCGCAACCCCAAAAATCGCATTTTTAACTTTGTTATTAAACAAACAAGAGTTAACTTTGCGGACCGATCTTGTTTAGACAATAACGAAAAACTTAAAATAATCAAAATTTCAGTATGTCGAAAGTTATCCATTTGAAGAAATGCCTCGACATCCACCTGAAAGGGGCAGCGGAGAAGGTTCGCATCGCCCCTCCCATGCCACAGCAGAACGCGCTCACGCC
>CAMWRR010000081.1 GCA_947176715.1 uncultured Rikenellaceae bacterium
ATACGGCGAACACCGAGATCTACACTAGCCTTAGCGTCGGCAGCGTCAGATGTGTATAAGAGTATTTTGTTATCTTTTGGCTTATCCCGAGATCTACTCCGCCCTCGTCGCGACGCACCATCCATTTGATGTACATGTTGAGCCGCTTGCACGCCGCCTTCTTCTCTATGGACGAGAGGTGCTTCTCAACCCTCTTCTCGTGCGGGAGCGAGAAGAAGTGTTCCCGGAACGAGGCGAGCACCCTGCGCATGTCGCCGCACTTCACGTATTCGCTCTCGAAGAATGCGCCTATGCCGCCGTGCGTCTGGTATATGTTTTTGATGGAGTCGATGAAATAGAGACAGTCGTGGCCGTTGAACGTACGGTGCACGAAGTCGCACAGATGCAGCTTCTCGCCTTGCGACGCCTCCGTAACGAAGCGGTAAGGCTCCATATCGAGCATACGCATGAGCCGATGGCAGTTCTTTACTATGGCCTTGCGGTTGCCCCACGCTATGGTGGCGGCGAGAAATCCCGACACCTCCCTGTCATGGCGCGACTCGAACATGTGGGGCACGCTCACCGGGTCGTCGGCGATAAAGTCGGGAGTGTTGAATCTCAACACCAGCGAGTCGAGGTATGGTTTAAGCTCCGCTATCTGTTGCTGTGTCATTCTATTCCGATATTTGTCCGTCTATCATGGTTATCTTGCGGTCAGAGAGCGACGACAGGCCGTCGTCGTGGGTCACTATCACCGTGGTGAGCCCCATCTTGTCGCGCAACGAGAAGAAGAGCGCGTGAAGCTCCTCGCGGTTACGGCTGTCGAGATTGCCCGACGGCTCGTCGGCCAGTAACAGCCCGGGGGCGTTGATGAGAGCACGGGCCACCGCCACCCTCTGTTGCTCCCCTCCGGACAGCTGTGCCGGCTTGTGGTCGATGCGGTGCGAGAGCGACAGCATGGCCAGCAGCTCGCGGGCACGCCTCTCGCTCTTGTTGCGGTCGTGTCCCGCTATATAGGCGGGCAGACATACGTTCTCGAGGGCGGTGAACTCCGGCAACAGATGGTGGAACTGGAAGACGAAGCCTATGTTGTCGCCACGGAAACGTGCCAGTCTGTCGCCTCGCAGGGTCGACAGGTCGCATCCGGCGATGGTTACCGTGCCGCTGTCGGCCTCGAGCAATGTGCCCATTATCTGGAGCATGGTGCTCTTGCCGGCCCCGCTCGGCCCCACTATGGTGACCACCTCGCCCTTTTCGACCAGGAGGTCGACGCCGCGCAACACCTCCACCGAGCCGTAGCTCTTATGTATGCCTTTGCATTCGATCATTCTTTCTCTGTTTTGATGTGAGACAGTGCGGAGATAAAAAAGAGAGCGAAAACGGCTCTCCTTTTCTGTCTATTTGCAGTTGTCGAATCCGTACCCATCCTGTTGCGGACAGATGTTCACCGACGGCTCCCAGTTGAGATAGTAATCGTTCTGCGAGTAGGTCTCGGGCAGGGTGCCGGTAAATCGGTTGCCGTTGAGGTACAGCTCCTTGAGCTTGGGCAGGCTGCCTACCGAGGCGGGAGGCGTGCCGTCAAGGTCGTTGTCGAGCAGGCCGAGAGCTATCAGGTTCTTAAGGTTGCCGAGGCTCTCCGGTATGGTGCCCGTCAGCTCGTTGGCATAAAGGTGCAGACGCAACAGCGACGTCATGTTACCTATGGAGGCGGGTATTCCGCCGGTCAGTCTGTTGCCGTAGAGATACAGGTATTGCACTGTCTGGAGCCTGTCTATGTCGGCGGGTATGGTGCCGGTGAGGGCGTTGTTGCCGAGCCACAGGTTGCGCAGATAGCTGAGGTCGCATATCGACGCTGGCAGTGTGCCGTTCAGGCCGGCTCCCGTAAGGTCTAACGATGTGACGCGCAATCCGGCCGGGGTGGTCTCCATTGTAACGCCTTTCCATTGCGTCATGGGGAGCGAGAGGTCCCATTGCACGCTCCAGTTACGGCCGTCGCAACCGTTGTACAGGCTCACCAACGCGAGACTGTCGCTCTGGCGTGAGCCGGTGCCGAACTGGTAGAGGGTGAACACCGACGTTATGGTGGTGTCGGGGATGGCGAAACGGAGGTCGGCGCGGCGGAACTCCAAGGCCGTGTTCTGTTCGTACTCCACCGACAGGGTGCGGCTCTCCATGAGATATGTCGCAGGCGCTTCCGTTATCTTGAGCCACGGATAGTCGGCCAGATTCTCTATCTCGTACGGGCGGTTGAGCGTCATCTCCACCACCTCGCGTCCCGCCTCTGACGATACCTCCAGAAGTTGCGGCGAGAAGAGTATGGCCCACGGCTCGCTCGCCTGCGTCACGTAGAGGGTGTCGCCCTGTATGGCGCCGTTTATGGTGCAGAGGACGGCCACCTTGCCCACACGCTCCTCAGTGGCGGTGTTGGCCTCTATGGTGAGCGATATTACAGCCGACTCGTCGCCCTCCGTCTTGTTGACGCTGCACCACTCGTCGAGGGGCTTTATGCTCCACGATACGCCGTAGGAGGTGATATTGACGGTGAAGGTCTGTTCCTCCGCCGATTTCTCGTATTTGGCCGTGACCCAGTCCGCATGAGGATAGTTGTTGTTCTTGTCGCTCTTCTTGCATGCTGCCAGAGCCAAAGCTATTGTCGCTATGAGCAGTATCTTTCTCATCGATAGGTTTTTATAATGATTCGAGCATCCTTTTGAGAACTACCGTGGCCGATATCTCCCTGTTGGCCGCCTCGGGTATTACTATCGAGCGACGGCTCTCTATCACCTCGTCGGTGACTATCATGCCGCGTCTGACCGGCAGACAGTGCATGAAGAAGGCGTCATTTGTAAGCGCCATCTTGCGGCTGTCGACGGTCCAGCCTCTGTCGGTGGACAATATCTTGCCGTAGTTGTCGCCGGCGTATGCCGACCAGTTCTTGGCGTATATGAAGTCGGCACCCTCGAAAGCCTTGTCCTGATCATACTCTATGACGGCTCCGCGGGTAAACTTCTCGTCGAGCTCGTAGCCGTGCGGATGCGTTATCACCACCTCGTAGCCCGCCGCCACCGACCACTGGGCGAACGAGTTGGGCACGGCCTGAGGCAGAGCCTTGGGGTGAGGCGCCCATGTGAGCACCACCTTGGGACGCGGTGTGCGTTTGTACTCCTCTATGGTTATGATATCGGCGAAGCCCTGCAACGGATGGCCCGTAGCCGCCTCCATGCTGAAGACGGGACGCCCGGAATATTTGACGAACTGGCCTATGACCTCCTCGCTGTAGTCGTAGTCGCGCGATTGCAACCCGGCGAACGCACGCACCCCTATTATGTCGCAGTAGCAGCCCATCACAGGTATGGCCTCCAACAGGTGCTCAGGCTTGTCGCCGTCCATTACTACGCCCCGCTCGGTCTCCAACTTCCACGCTCCGGCGTTGACATCGAGCACTATCACGTTCATGCCCAAGTTGAGGGCCGCTTTCTGTGTGCTAAGACGCGTACGCAGGCTCGAGTTGAAGAAGACCATCATGAGGGTCTTGTTACGGCCGAGTGTGTCGTGTCTGAAACGGTCGGCCTTTATGGCGAACGCCTCGTCGAGGGCGGCCTTTATGTCGCCTATGTCGGATACCGATGTGAAATAACGCATGTTACGATTTTTGTTACGGACAAAGGTAAATATAAAAACTGAAAAAGCGCCCCCGCATTACGGAAATTTAATAGCGCGCGGATGCCGGTATAACTCCGGTCGGGTTCCGTTCCGCGCAGATGCACGGTTCGCTACATCTCCTCTAATAAGGGAATGTCTATCACGGGTATGTCGGTGTGACTTTCGAGATAGCGTCTGGTGTCCTCCTCTATAGTCTTGTCCTCTAACGAGGGGTAGGCGTTGTAGAGCAGGGCCGTCACCTCGATGCCGCGGCGTTCGAGCGCCTCCAAGCTGAGAAGCGTGTGGTTGATGCTGCCGAGACGTCCGGAGGTTACCAGCAACACCGGATAGCGGTGACGTTCGACGAAATCTATCGTGAGCATATCGTCGGTCAGGGGTACCATCAGGCCGCCCGCACCCTCCAACAACACAACGTCGTAACGCCCGTTGAGCGTGGCGGTGGCGGCGTCTATGCGGCCGAAGTCTATCTCCCTGCCGTCTATGGCGGTGGCCAGATGGGGCGAACAGGGGTAGGTGAATATCTCAGGCGCCGTGGTCATGTCGAGGTCTTCACGCGTGGGCGCGATGCCCATTATGCGGCGGTGCAGCTCTATGTCCTCGGAGCTGTCGGTGCATCCGGTCTGCACCAGCTTCTGCGTTATTACGCTACGGCCCGCCGCGGCCAGTTCGCGTGCCAGTATGCCGGTGGCGTAGCTCTTGCCCACGTTGGTGTCGATGCCGCTTACGAAGTGTACTCCGCCGGGGAGCGATTCGAGGAATTTTATGTCCATTGTTCGGTAGTGTTGATGAGGTATCTTGTTTTATGGTAACCGGTTTTGTCAGCGGGCTATCGAAAAGAGCGCCGGACCTCGCTCCGCTATCGGGATGCTCGCCCTATCCGACGCTGTCGGAGATGATGCTGTGCTTTCTCGCCACTATATATATGGGGTGATAGGTGAGTGTCACGCCCCCTTTGCCGTCGGAGTAGCGGGCGTCGTAGTCGGCTATCAGGCGGCGGGTGGCGGTCACACCCATCGGCCGTTCTATGCCGCTTACGCCGGTCTGTCGCAGATGCCGGAGCACCTCGCGGGCCGAGCCGAAAGCAAGCGTTATGAGCTGTTCGCTGAAGTGCTCCACCCTCAGCGACGGCGGTATCATGCGGCGAAGACTCTCGCAGGTGGGGTAATTGAGCCTCACCCCCGAGAGCGACCCTATCTCGCGCATGTTCTCGACCCCGTAGGTGGCTATGGCCAGCACGCCACCCTCGGCAAGAGCGTCAGCGCTACGTGCGAGGAACCTATCAGGCCTCTCGAACCACTGCATGGCCGATGACGACACCACCGCCGACAACCCTTGCGGCAAGGCCGTCTCCTCGGCATCGCACGCACAGAAAACGGCCCTCTTAGGGTCGAGGTCGGAGAGGCTGTCGCGGTAGCTCTCCGAGAGGTCTACCATATATAACCGCTCGGGATGCAATCGCTCCATTATGAGCCGCGACATGATGCCGGTGCCGCACCCCGCCTCGAATACCGTGCCCCCCTTGGGTGCGTACGCCTCCATCGCCTCGGCCAGCCTCTCGGCTATGTTACGCTGTGCCACCGCCGCACGGTCGTATGTGGATATGGCGCCGGCGAACCGCTCTCTTATCAGCTCCTTGTCCATCATCTGCCCTCTATTATAGCGCGGAGCGTATCACGATGATAGTGAGGCACGTCGGCCTCCGTCACTACGTTTGCGGCGTCCCTTGCATGCGCGGCTCTCTGTGCCTCGGAGGGGAATATGGCATCGCGCAGTGTCACCACGGCCCGGTCCCATCGCATTGTGCCGCGCTTTACCGCGGATGTGTCGCCTATGGCACGCAGCTCCTCCCGTAACGACTCTATGCCTCTCTCCGGCGCACATCTCTCGAACTCTGCCGCCGCCGTGGCACCTCCGCACATGCGTCGCCGAAACGACATCAAGCTCCTCTCTCCAAGCCCGTCGAGAGTGCCGCGGAAGATGGCGGGGGCTATGCCGAACTCCTCCGACACGGGTGTGGAGGTGCCCCCCACAGCCACGCTCTCCGTTATGTCGAGACTTAACGACGGCACCGTGCACGATGCCGCCCACACACCCATCGACCACGCCACTACCCTGTAATGCAGGTAGCTTTCCGTGAACGATGTGTCGAACCCGAGGTCGGTGTAGTCGTAGAGCACCAGCAGGTCGCCCCCGCCGGTGTGGTCGTCAAAGGGACGGGCGTCCATGCCCCAGCCTGCGAAGAAGAGGGTGAGCGTGTCGCTTCCGGTGCGTTTTATATATTGTGCTTTCATAAATTATCCTCGATGGCTTCAAGAAGTCTGTCGCACTGGCTCTCGGTCACCGCCGCCGTGAGCGATATACGTATGCGGGCCATGCCCTCGGGCACGGTGGGCGGACGTATGGGCAGAAGGTAGAACCCGCTTCGTCTCAGCTTTGCGGCCAGCTCCACGCTTCGGGCACAGCTGCCTGCCATCACCGGCACTATGTGGCTCTGCGACGGCGTAGCGCACCCTATGGCCGCCAGACCGTCGCGCAGACGTGCCGACACCGCCGCAAGCCTCTCTCTGCGGTCGGTCATGCCGCCGAGCCTCTCGGCCACAAAACGGCTCCACAGAAGCGTCACGGGGGGCAGTCCGGTGGTGAAGATGAACGGACGGGCGCGGTTTACCAGATATTGCTTTACGGTATCGTCGCATATGAGGTAGGCCCCCGCCGAGCCGAACGCCTTACCCATCGTGCCTACGAGCATGTCTATATCGCCCAGCAGCCCCAGCTCCTCCACGACACCTAATCCCCCGTGGCCGTACACCCCCACGCCGTGCGCCTCGTCTATGTAGAGCAATACGTTGGGGTAGCGGCGACGCAACTCAGCGAGCCGTACGAGATCGGCACGGTCGCCGTCCATACTGAATACGCTCTCGGTCACTATCACTACGCTACCGAACGCCCCGGCATACTCCGCGAGCAGCTTTTCGAGGTGGTCGCAGTCGTTGTGTCTGAAACGTTTGTGGGTAGCCTCCGAGAGCCTGATGCCGTCTATGATGGAGGCGTGCACGAGCTTGTCGGAGAGTATGAGTGTGTCACGGTCGCAAATGGCCGGCAGCACCCCGCTGTTGAGGTGGTAGCCGCTCGAGAAGACTATGGCGGCGCGTCCTCCGTAGAGGCCCGATAGCGTCTCCTCCAGCATGCGGTAGGCGGTGCTCTCGCCCGTCAGCAACCGCGACGAGGCGGCGCTCATAAGCGGTTCGTCATAGTCGGCGAGCGAGGCGATGAATTCGGCCTCCAACTTCCTGTCGGAGGCTATGGCCAGATAGTCGTTGGAGGAGAGGTTTATCATCGTTTCGCCGGAGGGGAGCGTCACCTCGCCGTAGCCGAAACGCGCCTCGGGCAGGGTGCGCAGGTTGTCCGTAGCGCGCAACTCCTCCAACCTCTTGCCGAGAATTTCATATAGCGGACGTGTCATGATCGTTGCTCTTTCGCTATTTTTACCATCACGCGGCAGAGACGGTCTATCTCCTCCGGGGTCATTATATACGACGGCATAGTGTAGAGCAGACGCCCGAACGGACGCAACCACACACCCTCCTCCACGAGCCGGCGTTGTATCACGGCCATGTCGACGGGGTGTTTAAGCTCTATCACACCTATGGCGCCGAGCACCCTGACGTCGGCGACGCTCCCGAGCTCACGGGCCGGTTCAAGCCCGCTTCTCAGCCCCGCCTCTATCGCTCCGACACGATCGCGCCACGGCGACGAGAGCAACAGGCGCGTGGAGGCCACGGCCACGGCGCATGCCAACGGGTTGCCCATGAATGTGGGGCCGTGCATGAATACTCCGGGGTCGCCGTCGGATATTACTGTGGCTACGTGTTTCGATGTCAGCACCGCCGACATTGTCATGTAACCGCCTGTGAGAGCCTTGCCTATACACATTATGTCGGGCTCCGTTCCGGCGTGCTCGCATGCGAACATACGGCCCGTGCGTCCGAAGCCGGTGGCTATCTCGTCGGCAATGAAGAGCATGTCGTGCTCGCGGGCCAGCGCCGCCGCCTCGGCCAAGTATCGGGGATGGTATATGCGCATGCCGCCGGCACCCTGCACAACCGGCTCTATGATGAGGGCCGCCAGAGTGTCGGCATGCTCCTCTATTATCTTGCGGAGCGGCTCTATGCAGTCGGGGTCCCACTCGTCGTCGAAGCGGCATTGCGGCGCCGGGGCGAACATCCTGCGCGGCAGGGCCTGACCGAAGAGCGTGTGCATACCGCCGACAGGGTCGCATACGCTCATGGCGTTCCATGTGTCGCCGTGGTAGCCGGACATTACGGTCACGATGTTCTCCTTGGACGGACACCCGCGGGCCGCCTGATACTGCACCGCCATCTTGAGCGCCACCTCCACGGC
>CAMWRR010000082.1 GCA_947176715.1 uncultured Rikenellaceae bacterium
ACACATCCTCCAACTTTTTGCCCACGCATATCGTATTGCCCTCGGTGACGTCTGTAGAGTATAAGTTTATTTGGTTTAGATAGAGCATCGCCTCTATGAATTTGTCGGCGGCGGCGTTGTAGCGTACCACTTTGGCGAGGAGGTTTATTTCATTGGTGTTGTCTCCGACATCGATGGTTACTTTGTCTATATCTTTTGTTATGGGCAGTTGGTGTACGGTGTCGTTTTCATACATCAGCCTTTGGAAGCCGGTGAAATTGTCGTTAGCTTGCGTGATGAGCACTCTACCATTTCCGCATGAGGTTACCGCCCAGCACATGCTTTTCAAATAGTCGGTCTCTATCACGGGGTGCGGCGCCCGGCTGCTGTCCTGCAGGAGCCTTGTGATGTTCAGCTCCAATATCTGGCTCTTGGATTCGTTGGGCGCATGCACAAAAAGCGAGTCGTTGTCATTGAAGAAATAGCATGAACTTACGTACGGTGGACTATAGATGAACTCTCCGGGGCCGTTACCGGTTCTCATGCACCCGCCGTATTCCTTCTTGCCGTCGAGAGAGTATATGACCCACGCGTTCCCTATGGTACCGAATATCCCCGCTTTGTCGACAAACAACAGCGTGTCCACAACCATTATGTCTCTTAGTCCGACCTCGTCGAGTTTGAAGCTCTCGATCTCTTTCAGCTGTCCCGTCCGTGGAAATTCTCTGATAAATTCGGGTTTGCCTATACTGAGGACATTGCCGTCTCCTTTGCAAGAGACAAGTGCCGGCACTATGAAGAGTGCCGATACTATTGTTTTGGTTAATTTGTTCATGACTATGATGTTTATTTTTATCGAATAATCGATACAAGACCTCCCTCCGTGTGGTTATTTGCGTTAAGACGGTAAGCCGTGTTGTCAGTTCCTCAGGCTCCGCACTATCTCCGTGGCATCGTATGCAATAAGTCTGTCTTCGCTTTGGTGGATGACATAAAGCACGTTGTTTTTGAAGTTTATGTCGAATGCGAAAACAATGTATGGAAGCTCTACAAGGTATTTGGGGTTGCCCTCCCAGTCGAAGAACTGTATTTGGCTTTTGCCCGGTTGATCTTCCAATGGCCAGAGGTCTCCGATATAGATGGCGCCGAAACCCTCGTCCCATGCTGCGGATGTCATATAGGCTCTTCGGCGTGATTCTCGTGGTGTCTGCTCTACATGTCTGATGTCGTCGAGCTTTTTACCTACGCATATCGTCTTGCCTTCGGTGCCGTCCGCCGAATAGATGTTTATTTGGTTGAAGTCAACCATCGTTTCGACGAATTTGTCGGCGGCGGCGTTGTAATGTATTACACTGCCAATTATGTTTACGTCTTCGTGATTACCCCCTTTGCCTACGGTTATTTCATCAATCTCTCTTGTTATGGGCAGTTGGTGTACGGTGTCGTTTTCGTACATCAAATGATTAAGCCCGGTGAAATAGTCGTTTGCTCGATTGAGCAATACACGTCCGTTCCCGCAAGGTATCGTAGCCCAGCTGTTCGAGCTTATGTATTTGGACTCCATCACGGAATATGGTATGACATCGTTGTCATTTAGAAAGCGGGTGATATTCAATTTGAAAACGGTGTTTCTGGGATTGGACGGTGCGTAGACGAACAGGGAATCGCCCTCGTGAGTGAAAAAACAGTCGTTGACATAAGGAACATAGGAGATGAACTCCCCCGGCCCTTGGCCCACTCTCATGCACTCGCCGTATTTCCGCTTGCCGTCGAGCGAGTAGACGGCCCATCCGTTTTCGGTGTTGACAAAGTTCCATTTGTCGACAAACAAAAGTGTGTCAACCACCTTTATAGCCCTCAAACTAAACTCGTCGAGTTGGAAATCCTCTATCTCACGCATCTCTCCGGTGGCGGGAAATTCGCGTATGAAAATGGGTTTGCCTATGCTGAGGTACTTGCCGTTATCCTTGCAGGAGAAGAGTACCGGCACTATGAAGAGTGCCGATACTATTGTTTTGATGATTCTTCTATACATTTTCAATTATGTTTTCGAGAGTCAAGTACGGGAGATTGTCAATATGCTATGCTGTCAGTTTCTGAGGGCTTTAACTATTTCCGTTGCGTCGTAGGCTATCAGCTTATCATCTTTGGGGTCAATGGCATAAAGCACGTTGTTGTTGAAGTCTATGTCGAACGCCGACACCTGATAGGGAAGTTCGACGAGATATTTGGGGTTGCCCTCCCAGTCGAAGAATTGTATCTGGCTTTTCTCGGAGAGGAGTTTCTGTACATCTATTTTGGATCTCCCTAAATAGAGTGCACCGAACCCCTCATCCCAAGCCTCCACCGTTGTGTATGTGTCTTTGCGGGAGAATTTCGGCTCTTTTTCGATTTTTGAGACGTCGTCTAACTTTTTACCTACGCATATCGTTTTGCCTTCGGTGCCGTCTGCGGAGTAGAGGTTTATCTGGTTGAGATGACACATTGCTTCGACAAACTTGTCTGCAGCGGTGTTGTAGCGGATTGCTTTAGTGATAAGATTCAGATCACTATTGGGGTTAATTGTTACTTCGTCTATGCCTCGTGTGACAGATAGTTGGGTGACGGTGTCGTTTTCGTACATAAGCCTCTGAACACTCGTGTAATAGTCATCGGCTTTCGTGAGTAGCATTCTGTCCTTGCCACATGGAGTTACCGCCCAACAGTCGCTGTTGATATTGTCGGTTTTTATTACGATATGGGGAATCTTGTTCCCTCCCGCGATAAGTTCCGTGATATTCAGTTCGTAAAGACATCTTATGTGTTTTTCCGGAGTGTACACGAATAACGAGTCTCTGTCATGGAAAAAATAGCACGATCTCACCCAAGGTATGCTATAGGTAAATTCCCCCGGCCCTCGTCCCACGCTCATGCACTCGCCGTATTTCCGCTTGCCGTCGAGAGAGTATATGACCCACGCACTTCCTCTGTCGACAAACAGCAGTGTGTCGACAACCTTTATAGACTGTAACCCGATCTCGTCGCAATGGAATCTATCGATCTGTTTAGGGATGCCCTCTGCCGGAAACCCGCTCACAAAACAAGGCTCACCTATGCTGAGATATCTGCCCTCGCCTTTGCAAGAGATAAGTACCGGCACTATGAAAAGTGCCGATACTATGGTTTTGGTTAATTTGTTCATTAATTTAATTTTTCACACATGTTGATTTAGGGCTATACCATACATCATCTCCTTCAATCGATTCACAAGTAGGACAATATCGCACTGTGTGCGTATCCGATGAAGTAATAGTGTTATAGCAACTCAATACGCCTTTTTCCTCGCCTTCTTCATCCGAGAGCACTTCGATAGCAGTGAGCTGAAGATCGCTCAAATCTTTCTGGTTTTTCTGGCTGAAAGCGTAGGTTACGCTCGCTGCGCCGACGACTGCAACTAAAGTCGCGAGAAAAGTAAATCTTTTCATAATCTAAAAAATTAAGGTTAATGAATTTATTTGACCCCCTCTCATGGGGCTTTATGTGTCTGTTTGAAAGATTGTAGTTAATTGCGGGTATTTGAGTTGACGTTTTATGTTGTACGGTTACTTATGTGACAAATATAATATTTTATAATATAAAAAACAAATAAATTATTAATAAAATTATCTGCCTGTAGATAGTAGGTCTTGAAATAGTCCGGAGTGTACGTTTTACGACAACGCCGAACGTATCTTATAAGATGCGTTCGGCGTTGTCGTATCTCTGATACGATAGCTAAGTCGTAGTGTCGGCGTTAAAGTCTGCCCGATATTATGCCGTTGTAAACGGAGTCGGCCTTGTATGATTTGCTGGGGTCTCCTATGAATCTGATGGTTTTGTCGGAATCGAGCAACATCACTACGTCTCTTCCCAAGGGTTCGACATCTTCGTTGTCGCGTATAAATACCCCTGCCGTATCTACATGGGTTTGTGCTTCGAACCCGTGGACTCTCATCAGGGTTTTTACCTCGGACGGAGATGCCGCCTCTACTATGAACATGATGTTCACCTTGTCGCCGAACTTATCTGTGATTCTGTCCCTGTACCTTTTCCAAATGTCCATTTTGAGTTGGCAAGAGGTGCACGACAACGGCTTTACGTATCTCAATACGGTGTAGTGTCCGTGGGTGGTGTCTATCTCCAAGTCGGTGTTGACTTCGGAGCCTATCAGCCTCTCGACGCTTTGGCCTATGCGGCCTGAGTTACGGCAACCGCCGATAAAGAAAGACATTGTCAGTAATGTAATCAAGATAAAAAAGGCTCTGTTCATTTCTTTCGTTGTTTTAAGTTTGGAAAATAAATCTTTTTGTTGTTGAGTTGACGCAATATAAGCGAGGTGTGTTGCCGCATCACTTCACCGTCAGCGGGAAGCGCAACCCCTTGTACGAGGTCAGCCTCACCTTCACCGAGCCTACCTTTATGGGCGAGTTGACGGCGATGGGGATTCTGTTCCTGTCGTCGGATATCCATATCGTAAATTCGCTCCCATCCTCGAAAGCGTTGCCCGAGGCGTCGGCCAGTTGGCATTTGAATACCAATGTGTTTATGGCGCCCACACCCTTTATGTTCAGCTTTTCATTGCCTACGAACCGGTAGGAGAGGTTGCGAACGGTGTCGGCGAAGACCACCTCTATGGGGTAGGGTTTGTCGGGAACCATGCGGCTCACGTCGAGCGACCGTATGTTGAAGAAGAGCGATACGGCGTCGTAGCTTCTGCCCGATATGGGGTAACGCTTCTCGCGTACCTCGTCGCGGCCGAGGTTGTGCGCCTTGGTGAACACCGTCATGGTGTTCCAGTCGTAGTTGTAGCTGCTGCGGAAGCGGTAGTCGCCCTCCGAGAGGTCGTTGGAGAAGTAGACGGGGCGCAGATTGCTCTTGTCGAGCCATGTGTCGTAGACATCGTGCAGGTTGTAGAACCATGTGTAACGCGGGTTGACGTCGCCGGTGGCCCTGATGTGGAAACAGTCGGTGCCGTCGACCTTGGCCGACGATACGGCGAATTTGACGGTAGCCACGTCGACGTTGACGAAGCCTACCTTGTAGCTTACGGCATACTCGAGCCTCTCGCCGGCCTCGAAAGCTATCTCCGTCTTGCGGTCGCTGTCGGCGTACACCTGCGCGCTCAGGGTGCCGGGGAGGGCTATACCTATATATAATAAGAAGTATAATGTCTTTTTCATAGGCGAGTTCTGTTATGTCGTTCCTAACTTCTACGGAGTCGAGAGACGGTTGCGTAATGCTACGGCGGCATCTTCGGCGGCCACGCGTAAACTCCCATCGGTTACGTACAACGTATGTGTCGAACAAATATAATAAAAATAGAGCAGTTACGTACACATACCGTACCAATATATACGGATATGAAAAAGGCGTTTGCCTGTGAGACAAACGCCTTTTCCGACATTGCGGCTCGTAATTATTTGGTAGCCGTGGTGTCGATTGCTACGGTGATAGAATCGGTAGCGGCCTCTGCGGTGGTGTCGGCGGGCGCTTCGATCTCTGCGATTTCGATGGTTTCGCTTTCTACCTCGGTAGCTGCGTTGTTGGCTGAGTTACCCGCGCAAGATGCGAGAACGAATGCCGAGCAAATAGTTGCTAAAGTAAAGATCTTTTTCATATCTCTGTATAAATTAAAAAATGTCCTTATCCGTTTTGAACGCGCAAATTTATGTCAACTTGTGTAAAGATGCAAGAAGAAATGTCTGTTTTTTGATTTTGCAGGTGGTTGATAATGTTATAGTTAGAGATTAATGTAAAATTAAAACGCCAAAAGTTTGCGTTTCCGGGTTATTTTACTTATATTTAGAAACTTTAACCGGTGAAGAACATTAATTTCATAACATCAAAAAAGATAGATTATGAAGAAATACCTCCCCAACGAAATCAAGAACATCGTGTTGCTCGGTGCTTCCGGCTCCGGTAAGACCACCCTTGCGGAAGCTATGGCTTTCGAGGGTAAAGTGATAGACCGTCGCGGCTCCATAGAGGCCGACTCTACGCTCTCGGACCATACCGATATAGAGCACAACTACAAGCGCAGCATCTATCCCTCGCAGATGTTCGCCGAGTTCAACGGCTATAAGCTCAACATAATAGATCCGCCCGGGTCGGACGACTTCTGCGGCGGTCTATTCTCGGCATTCAAGATAGCCGACGTCGGCATACTCGTCATCAACGCCGAGGAGGGGTTCGAGGCCGGCACCGAGATACAGGCCCGTTATGCCCGCAAGCACGAGAAGCCCATCATATTCTTCGTCAACAAGCTCGACAGCGAGAAGGCCTCGTGGGAGGCGGCTCTGGAGTCTATGGAGCACAACTCGCACGTAAAGCCGGTGGTGGTACAGTATCCGCTCAATCCGGGCGTGGGGTTCAACGCCTTTATCGACGTGTTGCTGATGAAGTGTTTCCGCTTCACCGACCATAACGGCGCACGTGTGGAGGAGCCTATCCCCGAGAGCGAGAGGGAGCGCGCCGCCGAGCTTCACAACAAGCTCGTGGAGGCCGCCGCCGAGAACGACGAGTCGCTCATGGAGCTATACTTCGACAAAGGCGAGCTTACCGAGGACGAGATACGTAGCGGCCTCAAATGGGGTATCTCGCGTCGCGACCTCATACCCGTGTTCTGCGGTTCGGCCATAGAGGACATAGGCACCAAACGTCTTATGGAGTTCTGCACGCGTGTGGCGCCCGGTCCTTTGAAAGCCCCCAACTTCAAGACGGTGGACGGCGGCGAGGTGGAGCCTAAGACCGACGGTCCCACCGTGATATTCACGTATAAGGTGGTCAACGAGCCTCATCTGGGCGAGGTGTCGTTCTTCCGTGTCATCACCGGCACCCTCACCGAGGGTATGGAGCTTACCGACACCCGGAACGGCAATAAGGAGAAGATTACGCAGATATTCCTGCCGGTGGGCAAGAATCGTGTCAAGGTGTCGGAGTTGTCGGCCGGCGACATAGGATGCACCGTCAAGCTTAAGAGCGCCAAGGTCAACCGTACCCTCGCCACTGCCGGTTTCGACGGCGTGATAGAGCCGATAAAGTTCCCCGAGCATCGTTTCCGCACCGCGGTAAAGGCTCTCAAAACGGCCGACGAGGAGAAGCTCGGCGACGCCCTTGCCAAGGCTCATCTGGAAGATCCCACCATAGTGGTGGAGTATTCCAAAGAGTTGAAGCAGACCATTATACACGGTCAGGGCGAACATCATCTCAATATTCTCAAGTGGCGTCTTAATAACGATTACAAGATAGACATCGAATACTTCCCCCCGCGCATACCCTATCGCGAGACCATCACCAAGGTGGCGGCGGCCGACTATCGTCACAAGAAGCAGTCGGGCGGTGCAGGCCAGTTCGGCGAGGTCCACATAGTGATAGAGCCGTATACGGAGGGGGCGCCGGTTCCGTCGCGCTTCAAGGTCGACGGCAAGGAGATAGTGCTCAACGTGAAGGGTACCGAGGAGGTGGCCCTCGACTGGGGCGGCAAGCTCGTGTTCTACAACTGCATAGTGGGCGGCGCCATCGACGCCCGCTTCATACCGGCTGTCATCAAGGGTCTCATGGAGAAGATGGAGGAGGGGCCGCTCACCGGCTCTTACGCCCGCGACATACGCGTGGCCCTATACGACGGCAAGATGCACCCGGTGGATTCCAACGAGATATCGTTCAAGCTCGCGGCACGTAACGCTTTCAAAGAGGCCTTCCGCAACGCGGGGCCCAAGATAATGGAGCCTATATATATGGTGGAGGTGCTCGTGCCCTCCGACCGTATGGGCGACGTGATGAGCGACCTGCAGAACAGGCGCGCCATGATAGAGGGCATGACCTCGGAGAAAGGTTTCGAGCTGATAACCGCCCGTGTGCCCCTTGCCGAGCTATACCGTTACTCGACTACGCTTAGCTCCCTATCCAACGGCCGGGCCAGCTACACCATGAAGTTCCACGGCTACGAACAGGTGCCGTCCGACATTCAGGCCAAGTTGCTTAAGGATTACGACGATAAGGACGATGAATAGAAAAAGAGAGGCCCGGTTTTCTGCCGGGC